>NZ_LWFX01001459.1:0-3777 GCF_001635175.1 Alcanivorax sp. HI0083
GCCGAAGCGATTCACTTGCTGCTGGATCACATGCACGCCGTGGACAACAAGCTGGATAGGGTCTGCACCAACCTGAAAAAGCAGGGCATTCAGGGATGCGATGAGAAGCTGCCGGAGCTGAAAGATGAAGACTTCGAGCCGGTGAATGCGGGCGGAACAGACTGAAAAGCAGTTGAAGGTTGATAGTGGACAGTTGACAGCGCAAATAAAAAGGCCGCCCCGGAAGGGCGGCCTTTTTATTTGGCGTGTTGCATGAAGCGTGGTGCGTGCCGCGTCTCTTATACGTTAAACCGGAAATGCACCACGTCACCATCCTTGACGATGTATTCCTTGCCTTCCAGGCGCCACTTGCCGGCTTCCTTGGCTCCCTGCTCGCCGTTGTTGTCGATGTAATCATCGTAGCCGGTGACTTCGGCACGAATGAAACCTTTCTCGAAATCCGTATGAATCACGCCGGCAGCCTGGGGCGCGGTGGCGCCGACCTTGACGGTCCAGGCGCGGACTTCTTTTACGCCTGCGGTGAAATAGGTTTGCAGGCCGAGAAGGTTAAAGCCGGCGCGGATGACCCGGTTCAGGCCGGGCTCTTCCATGCCCAGGTCGGCGAGGAAGTCGGCTTTTTCTTCGTCGTCCAGTTCGGCAATCTCGGATTCGATTTTGGCGCAGATGGGTACCACGGAAGAGTTTTCTGTTTCGGCCAGCTCGCGCACGGCGTCCAGCAAGGCGTTGTCCTCAAAGCCGCCTTCGTCCACGTTGGCAATGTACATGGTGGGCTTCAGGGTCAGCAGGTTCAGGCTCTTGATGGCTTTGCGTTCATCGTCATTCAGGTCTACGGAGCGTGCCGGGTTGCCTTCGTTCAGGGCGGGCAGCACCTTGTCCAGTACCGGCAGCAAGCCTTTGGCATCCTTGTCCTGGCCCTTGGCGGCCTTGGTGGCGCGCAGATGGGCTTTTTCTACCGTGTCCAGGTCGGCCAGGGCCAGCTCGGTGTTGATCACGGCGATATCGTCCAGCGGCGATACCTTGCCGGATACGTGGATCACGTTTTCATCGTCGAAGCAGCGCACCACGTGAGCGATGGCATCGGTTTCACGGATGTTGGCCAGGAACTTGTTGCCCAGGCCTTCACCCTTGGACGCCCCGGCCACCAGGCCGGCGATATCCACGAATTCCATGCTGGCGGGCATGATCCGCTCCGGGCTGACGATGGCGGAGAGTTTGTCCAGACGGGGGTCCGGTACTGGCACCACGCCGGTGTTGGGTTCAATGGTGCAGAACGGGAAGTTCTCGGCATCAATACCCGCTTTGGTCAGCGCGTTGAACAGGGTGGATTTGCCCACGTTGGGCAGACCGACGATACCGCATTTGAAACCCATGACAGACCTCCATTTTTCGAGGCCGCAATGCTACTGAAGCCGGGCTGAAAAAGCGACCACCGCAGAGCGGAAACAGCGGCGAGCTATGAGCTGCGAGCTTCGAGAAAAAGCAAAGACAGTATCGTTTGGGGTGGGGCTAATCCTGAAAGCCAGAAGCCAGAAGCCAGAAGCCAGAAGCCAGAAGCTGCCTACGCTTTAAATCCGTTGAGGTGGTTCATGGCGCCATTCAGGTCGCCGCGGAGCATATCGGCGGTGTAGTGGACGGCTTCATCGATGGCGCGATCGATCAGGTCCCGATCGGCTTGGGAGGGTTTGTTCAGCACGTGGGGGGTAACCCGGTCTGCAGAGCCGGGGTGGCCGATGCCCAGGCGCAGCCGGTAAAAGTCGCGGCTGTTGCCATGTCGGCTGATGATGTCGCGCAGACCATTATGGCCTCCGTGGCCGCCGCCTAGCTTGAAGCGGGCACAGCCGGGGGGCAGGTCGAGCTCGTCGTGAGCAACCAGCATCTGCGTAACGGGAATCTTGAAGAAGTTTGCCAGTGCGGCGGTGGCCTGACCACTGCGGTTCATGAAGGTGGTCGGTACCAGCAGGCGGATGGTTTCGCCTTCAAAGGAAAAGGTGGCGGTGAGGCCGAAATATTTCTTGTCTTCGGTAAGGAAGACGCCCTGGCGTCGGGCCAGGGCGTCTACATACCAGACGCCGGCATTGTGGCGGGTGTCTTCGTATTCGCGGCCTGGATTGCCCAGGCCTACGATCAGTCGAACCGGTTCCGCCACGGTGCGTCTTATTCCTCGCCTGAGGCTTCTTCGCCTGCCGCTTCGTCGGCATCGTCATCAGCGGACGCACGGACTTTCGGCTGGTGAACCGCGGCCACCGGCTGGTCGTGGTCTTCGCCCAGTGCGAGCTGGGTCAGTTCCACGCCTTTCGGCAGTTTCAGGTCGGACAGGTGGATCACGGTGTCCATTTCAGCGTTAGCCATGTCCACTTCGATGAACTCGGGCAGGTGCTGGGGCAGACAGCTCACTTCCACTTCTGCGAAGTTGTGCTGGATCTCGCCGCCTTGCTTCTTCACGCCGATAGAGCTTTCTTCGTTGATGAAGTGCAGGGGCACGTTCATGGTGATCTTGTGGGTCTTGTCGACGCGCAGCAGATCCACGTGCAGCGGGTGGCCCTTGGCCGGATGACGCTGCATGTCACGCAGTACGGCCTGTACACTGGCACCGTCCAGCTTCAGCGTGAGAATGTGGCTGTAGAACGCTTCGTTTTCCAGGGCTTTTTTCAGCTCGCGCAGCTCAACGCTGATCATCTGCGGCTCGGCTTCGCCACCGTAGAGGATGCCGGGAACACGTTCTTGCAGACGACGCAGGCGGCGGCTCGCACCTTTCCCTGTATCGCTGCGGCTTTCTGCATTCAGCAGGAATTCATTGGACATGGTCTGTCTCCAGTATGCTCTCGGGCTTCCCGCGACCAGGTCGGCCAGAGAGGTTGATAAAGCCACGGAGGATTCCGCGGGGGCGCGATTATGCATGAAAAGCACGCCAGACGCCAGACGCCTGATGACGGACGCGCCAAAAAGCAAAAACCCGCTCGAAGAGCGGGTTTCAGCGTCAGGCGTCGAGCATCTGGCGTCTGGCGTTCTATACCAGCTCCAGCCGGTCGAACATGGCGCTCAGGGATTCTTCGTTGTTCACCCGGCGTACCGTTTCGGCGAGCATGGGCGCCAGGCTTAGGACGCGAATGTTGGCACAGGCGCGGCCGGCTTCGGACAGGGGAATGGTGTCGGTGACGACCAGTTCGTCCAGGGCGCTGCTGGCAATGTTGTCGATGGCCGGGCCGGACAGGATCGGGTGGGTGATGTAGGCAATCACCTTGGCGGCGCCGTGGTCTTTCAGGGCTTGGGCGGCTTTGCACAGGGTGCCGGCGGTATCGACCATGTCGTCCACCAGTACGCAGGTGCGGCCTTCCACTTCACCGATGATATGCATCACCTGGGACACATTGGCCTTGGGGCGGCGCTTGTCGATGATGGCCAGGTCGGCGTCGTTGAGCTGCTTGGCCAGGGCGCGGGCACGGACGACACCGCCCACGTCCGGGGAGACGACCATCAGGTCGTCATGGTTCTGGCGTTCGATGTCCGCCACGATCAACGGGGTGGCGTAGACGTTGTCTACCGGGATATCGAAGAAGCCCTGAATCTGGTCGGCGTGCAGGTCTACGGTGACCACGCGATCAATGCCGACGGCGGTGATCATGTCGGCGACCACTTTGGCGGTAATTGGCACGCGGGCAGAGCGCACGCGGCGATCCTGGCGGGCATAACCAAAGTAGGGAACAACGGCGGTGATGCGGCCTGCGGAGGAGCGACGCAGGGCGTCGGCCATGACCAGCAGTTCCATCAGGTTGTTGT
>NZ_LWFX01001460.1:0-1305 GCF_001635175.1 Alcanivorax sp. HI0083
GTCACGACAAGGTGCTGGTGATCTGTGCCAGCAAGCACACCGCCACCGACCTGCATGCCCACTGTAACTACAAGCTGGGCATGAACGTGGCCATGTTCCATGAAGACATGGACCTGATCGAACGGGACCGGGCCGCCGCCTTTTTCGCCGATGACTTCGACGGTGCCCAGGCGCTGATTTGCTCGGAAATCGGCTCCGAAGGCCGTAACTTCCAGTTTGCTCATCATCTGGTGCTGCTGGACCTGCCCTTGAACCCGGACCTGCTGGAACAACGTATCGGCCGGCTGGACCGTATCGGCCAGAGCGAAGATATCCAGATTCACGTGCCCTACTTCGAGCAGCACGCCCAGGAGGTGTTGTTCCGCTGGTATCACGACGGCATGAACGCCTTCGAGCACACCAACCCGGCCGGCCACGACATCTACCTGCGCAGCCGCGACGCGCTGGAGCCACTGCTTACCGGCGACCCGGAATACACCGCCATCGAAGCGCTGGTCGACGATACCCGCACCATCACTAACGAACTGCATACGCTACTGGAGACCGGCCGCGACCGACTGCTAGAGCTGAGTTCGTTCGACGGTGAGCGAGCCGAGGCGCTGATCACCGACCTGATTGCGGCCGATGACGACAGCCCTCTGCCTTTCATGCAGCGCATCTTTGATCGTTACGGCGTGGAACAGGAAGATCATTCCGACACGGCCATCATCCTCAAACCCGGCCCGCACATGCGCGATGCGTTCCCCGCTCTGCCGGAAGAAGGCGTCACCATGACCGACAACCGGGCCACCGCACTGGCCCGCGACGACATGCAATTCCTGACCTGGGAGCATCCCATGGTCACCGGCAGCCTGGAGATGATGCTCACCGAACACCGTGGCAAAGCCGCCGTCAGCCTGCTCAAAAATCCCAAAATCAAGGCTGGCACCCTGCTGATCGAAGCCATCTATACCGTTGATGCCATTGCCCCCAAACAGTTGCAGGCAGACCGCTTCCTGCCCACCACGGTAATTCGTCACCTGCTGGATGCCAATGGCAAAAATATCAGCCAGGCCATCAGCCACGACGGCCTGAGCCAGCAATGCCACAAGATGGACAAGCCTCTCAGCCGCAAGATCGTTGGCAGTCAGAAACCCCTGCTGGAAAAATTGCTGAAAGCCGACGAAACCAGCGCCAGTCAGGAAGCCGAAAGCATTATTGCCGCTGCCCAGGAAAAAATGCGCGCCGAACAAGCCCACGAGCTGGCTCGCCTGAAAGCCCTGCAAGCCAAAAACCCGGCGGTCCGTCATGAAGAAGTAGAAGCCC
>NZ_LWFX01001461.1:0-2665 GCF_001635175.1 Alcanivorax sp. HI0083
TGCGACCAGGCTGGCATCATCTTTGTGGGTCCCAATGCCCGCGCCATCGAAGTCATGGGCGACAAGGCCGC
Organism: Alcanivorax sp. HI0083; assembly: GCF_001635175.1. Classification (NCBI taxonomy): domain Bacteria; kingdom Pseudomonadati; phylum Pseudomonadota; class Gammaproteobacteria; order Oceanospirillales; family Alcanivoracaceae; genus Alcanivorax; species Alcanivorax sp. HI0083. The sequence goes on from NZ_LWFX01001461.1 coordinate 72, forward strand.
CGCCCGCCAATTGATGGCCGAAAGTGGCGTACCCGTTCTGCCCGGCTTCGATAAAGAAGGCGCCAGCGACAGCGAGCTGACCACTGCCGCCAGCGAAGTCGGTTTCCCGCTGCTGATCAAGGCAGTCGCCGGCGGCGGTGGCAAAGGCATGCGCGTGGTCAATCGTGCCGAGGAATTCGATGAAGCCCTGGCCGCCGCGCGCCGCGAAGCCAGTAACGCCTTTGGTGACGATCGGGTGCTGCTGGAACGTTACCTGGCCACCGCCCGCCATGTGGAAGTTCAGGTGTTTGCTGACAATCACGGCAACGCCGTGCACCTGTTCGAACGGGACTGTTCCGTGCAGCGCCGCCACCAGAAAATTATCGAAGAAGCGCCGGCGCCGGGTCTGGATGAAGCCACCCGCAACGCCTTCGGGCATGCCGCAGTGCAAGCCGCCAAAGCCATTGATTACCGGGGTGCAGGCACCGTCGAATTCCTTTACGGCGAGGATGGCCAGTTCTACTTCATGGAAATGAACACCCGCCTGCAAGTGGAACACCCGGTCACCGAAATGATCACCGGCGAAGACCTGGTAGCCTGGCAGCTGTCCGTGGCAGCGGGGGAACCGCTGCCCAAACAGCAGGAGCAGATCCAGCGCCACGGCGCCGCCATGGAAGTACGTCTCTATGCGGAAAACCCGGAACAGGGCTTTCTGCCCTCCTCCGGTTTGCTGCGCCATTTGCGTTGGCCCCATTCCCTCAGCCGGGTGGATGCTGGCTACGAACAGGGCGACCGGGTAGACGAGCACTACGATCCCATGATCGCCAAGCTGATCTGTCATGGCGAGGACCGCAACGCCGCCCGGCAACAACTGATTCAGGCACTGGACGCCCTGGAGCTGGAAGGCATCCACCATAACGCCGCCTTCCTGCGCCGGGTACTCAACGACGAGGCTTTCGCCGGGGCCGAGCTGGATACCCGCTTGCTCGAACATCGCCCGCATTTGCTGGAGGCCACCGCCGTCGACCCCGCCTTGCTGGCCCTGGCTGCGGCGCGCTTGCAGGCGCACAAGGCCACCGGCGACAGCCCCTGGCAATCCCTCAATGGCTGGCGCCCACTGAATCAGCGCCTGCGCCAAACCCGGGTGGAAGCAAACGGTGAACAATTCACCGTACGCGAAGACGGCCAGCAAACCGCTATCGGTGACCGTCAGGCCGCTGTCAGTTTTGCCGTGACTACCGCCGACCAAGATTTCAGCCTGCATTGGGGAACGGACAGCCTGGCGGCCCGCTTCGCCTGGCAAAATACCCACACAGTGGTGCTGTTTGTGGGCGGCCAAGCCTACCCGGTCACCCTGAACCCCAGCCGTGATACCGCCCGGCATGCGGATGCTGGCGGCTTCAGCGCCCCCATGAGCGGCACCATTGTCGCCCTGCATACTGCCCCCGGCGATAGCGTTGAAGCCGGCGATGCGGTGATTACACTGGAAGCCATGAAAATGGAGCACACCCTGCGCGCCACCGTACCCGGCACGGTGAACGGCTTTGCCGTCGCCGCTGGCGACAGTGTCAGCGAAGGCACGGTGCTGGTGGAATTCACCGCCGCTGACAGCCACGCGGATACCGACAGCAAGGGAGAGACAGAATGAGCGAGCCTCTCTGGCAACCCGATGACAGCATCCAGCACACCCACCTGGCCGCTTTCTGGCAACAGGCACGCACCAACAGTGGTCTGCCTTTAACGGATTATCAGGCCCTGCATCGCTGGTCTGTGGAGCAACCGGACGCCTTCTGGCAACAGGTCTGGGATCATTGCGGTGTGGTCGGCCGGCCCGGCGATACCGTGCTGACGCCAGGGGAACGCTTTCAGGACGCCCGCTGGTTTGCCCACGGCGAACTCAATTACGCGGAAAACCTGCTCAAACGTAACGACACTCACACCGCCGTCGTCAGCGTGCTGGAAGATGGCAGCCGCAGTGTCATCAGCTATGCACAACTGCGGGTGGCCGCCGGCAAAGTGGCCGCCCAACTGCTAGCGGCCGGCATTCAACCCGGAGACCGGGTAGCGGGCTTTATGCCCAACCGCACCGAAACCCTGATCGCGGCCCTGGGCGCCGCCTGGATCGGTGCTGTCTGGTCCTCCTGCTCCCCGGATTTCGGGGTTTCCGGGGTGCTGGATCGTTTCGGACAGATCGAACCCAAGGTGCTGCTGGCCTGTGATGGCTATCACTACAACGGCAAGTGGATCGATCTCGGCGAGCGTATAGACGCATTGCATGAGGCCTTGAAACCGGAATTATTGATTGTGGTACCCGGCCGTGGCGATAGCAGCAGCGTTCCCCGGGCACTGATCTGGGGCGCCTGGCTGGAGGCCGCCGGCCCGGCGCCTGACTTTATGCGCCTGCCCTTCGATCATCCGCTTTTTATTCTCTATTCCTCCGGCACCACCGGGCAGCCCAAATGCATCGTCCATGGAGCTGGCGGCACCCTGCTTCAGCAGACCAAAGAACTGCATCTGCACGGCGATGTGCGCGACACCGACACCCTGTTCTACTTCACCACCTGCGGCTGGATGATGTGGAACTGGCTTATCTGCGGCCTGCACACCGGCGCCAC
>NZ_LWFX01001462.1:0-988 GCF_001635175.1 Alcanivorax sp. HI0083
CGCGCACCTGTACCACCGGAGACATCTTTTCCAGGTTGATCTGGTGCATGATGCCGTTACCCGGGGGGATCACATCCACGTTATCGAAGGCGGTTTTAGTCCAGTTGATGAAATGGAACCGGTCCTCATTGCGGCGCTCTTCCACCGCGCGGTTCTTTTCGAACGCGCCCTCTTCAAAACCGGGGTGCTCCACGGCCAGGGAGTGGTCAACGATTAACTGGGTCGGCACCACCGGGTTCACCTGGGACGGATCACCGCCCTTCTCGGCGATGGCATCACGCAGGCCGGCCAAGTCTACCAGCGCGGTCTGGCCGAGAATGTCATGGCAGACAACGCGGGCCGGATACCAGGGAAAGTCCAGGTCGCGTTTGCGTTCGATGAGCTGCTTGAGCGCACCGGTCAAATCCTGAGGTGCACAACGGCGCACCAGCTGCTCTGCCAGAATTCGGGAAGTGTATGGAAGTTTTGCATAGGCCCCAGGCTGGATCGCATCGACCGCCGCGCGGGTGTCGAAATAGTCCAGCTCGGTGCCGGGTAGGGATTTGCGGTATTCGGTGTTCATAGCCTGGGGATCTCTTGTCTGGGTGAATCTTGGGATCTATATCTCCGTAGGAGGCTGCTTGCAGGCGAACCCTTCGCTTGCAAGCAAGCTCCTACAGTAAGAGCGAATCAACCCCGCTCAGCGATCGGCGTTACCGCCCGCAGTTCTTCACCGGTGTAATCCGCGCTCGGACGAATAATGCGGTTGTCTGCACGCTGTTCCATTACGTGGCCGGCCCAACCGGTCAGGCGGCTCATCACGAAAATCGGGGTGAACAGCTTGGTCGGAATGCCCATGAAGAAATAGGCAGACGCATGGAAGAAATCGGCGTTGCAGAACAGTTTCTTCTCGCGCCACATGACTTCTTCACAACGCACGGACACCGGATACAACACGGTATCGCCCACATCCTGGCCCAGCTTTTCGGCCCACTGTTTGATGATGGCG
>NZ_LWFX01001463.1:0-11737 GCF_001635175.1 Alcanivorax sp. HI0083
TCGCCAGCCTGAATCGTGGCATTTATGCGGTGAACTTTGCCGGCGGCCAGGTGGACATCACGTCTGGCCGTTTTGTGTTTTCTACCAGCGAAGCGTACCTGGTGGAGAAGGGCAAGATTGTCTGTCCGGTAAAAGGCGCCACCCTGATTGGCAGCGGTGCGGAAGTCATGCGCGGCATTTCCATGGTGGGTAATGATCTGGCGCTGGATTCGGGTATCGGCGTGTGTGGCAAGGATGGCCAATCCGTGCCGGTGGGCGTGGGCCAGCCGACCCTGCGCGTGGATGCGCTCACCGTGGGAGGCACCGCCTGATGTCCCAGGTTCTGGATATTCTCTCGCGTATGCGTCTGTTTGCCGGCCTCAGTGATGAGGAGTTGGCGGTGCTGGAAAAACTGGTGTTTGTGAACCGGGTGCCGGTGGGCGATGTGGTCTGCCGGGAAGGCGACCGCAGTGATTTTGTCTGCTTTGTGGTGCGCGGTTGCCTGGATATCGTCAAGGATAATGACGGCGGTGGCGAGGTGGTGATTGCTCATCTGCGCCCCGGTGACTCCATGGGCGAAATGGCGCTGGTGGACCACGAGCCCCGCTCGGCAACCGTGCGCGCAGCGGAAGACGCTACCCTGATTGTGTTGACCCGCAAGGGCATTGAACAATTACGAAAACGCAGCCCCCATGCGGTGAGTCTGGTGATGGAAAATATCGCCCGCCTGCTGTGCACTCACCTGCGCCGTACCTCGTCCCAACTGGCTCAGTTCAAACTCCCCGTGGGCTAATGAAAATCTGTCGCTTATGAGAACTTTGTGTTTGCTCGTATCGCTCGTGTTGCTGGCCGCCTGTGATCCGGTGCAGTTGCCGGCTGATGTGCGTTTGCCCGATGGTGCCGTGTATGAGGGCGATATCGAGGATAACCTGTTCCATGGCCATGGCAGCCTCACCTGGCCCGGTGGTCGGCACTATGAAGGAGAGTTCCAGAACGGGTTGATGGCAGGTGAAGGTCGCCTGGAGAGCCGTAACGGCTGCGTTCAGGAAGGGCACTTTGTTAACGGCGTTTTGAACGGCGAAGGGACCTATACCTGCCAGGATGCCTCCTACCAGGGGCAGTTCAAGGACGGAGAGCTTATCAAGGGTTCGGTGACGTATCTGGACGATAATTCCTACCAGGGGGAGTTCCGTGATTTTCAACCGCACGGGAAGGGGCTCTGGGTCACCGCATCAGCCGAACAGTTTGAAGGCACCTTTGCCGACGGTTACATGGTCAAGGGGACTTACCGTAACGAGGAAGGTTACCACTATCAGGGCGAGTTCGATTTCTTCACCTTTGAAGGCAAAGGGGAACTGACCCGTCCGGATGGCGTGGTAATTCATGCGTCTTTTGAAAACGGCCATGCGGAAGGCCCGGGGACGCGCACGCGGCCCAGTGATGAGGGCAAGCCCGTGGTGGAAAAGGGCTTTTTTGTGCAGGGCGATTACTACCCCAGTGAAAAAGCCTGGCGGCAGCGCAAGCAGCAGCAGGCGGCGGCCATGGAAGCGCGGTTGTATACCGAATCCAGCCGATTACAGTCTGTCTTGTCCTCGTTGGCGCCCCAGCGGCCCGGTGTGCGCGATGTCTATTTGCTGGTAGTCGGCGGTGACGGCACCGAAGCGGTGTTTGCCCGTGAGGTGGACTGGGTGGCGGAACGGTTGGGCTCGGTGTTTGATTTGAAACGTCGCCATGTCCGCTTGATCAACGGTGGTAGTGATGAGCTGCCTTTGGCCACCCGCACCAGTGTGCAGGAGAGTCTCAAGGCGCTGGATGCCTTGCTGGACCCTGAGGAAGATTTATTGCTGGTGCATTTTGTCAGCCATGGTGCCCGTAACGGTGATCTGCTGCTGGATGATAAAAGCCTCAAGCTTAACAACCTCGCCGTGACCGATGGCAAGCAGTGGTTGAATGGATTGTCTGCCCGGCATCAATGGCTAATCGTGTCTGCCTGTTATTCCGGCAAGTGGGTGGAAGGCCTGGCGTCGCCGGAGCGGGTCGTGTTTTCCTCTGCGGCGGCGGATCGCACTTCGTTCGGTTGTGGCGATGATTCCGAACGGACCTGGTTTAGCAAGGCGTTATACGGCGAAGTGATGGCAGCCGGGATCAATGATCCGCAAGCCTGGTTCGAAGCAGCCAACGAAAAAGTGTCGCTGATGGAGAAAGAACAGGGCATCGAAGGTGACGCCCATTCCCAGCCACAGAAAGCCGTGGGTGAGCAGTTTTTACGTTGGTGGCAAGCGGATAAAACAGCCCTGATGGTACCGGAGCGGCGTTGATATCGCTTTGGATTACGTGCCGAGTCAGTACAGCGGTGCGGTTTTATCCAGCTGGTTGAGGTAATTGATTAGCTTGCGTCGCTCGCGCTTGAATTTTTCCTTTTCCGCAGGCGGTGCAGCAGCGGGGTCTTTCACTCGCGCTTTCAGGGCGTTACGCGTCAGGTTGCGCAGTTGCTGGCGGTCGCCGTGGGGAAAGAACTCCAGAATTTGTTGCAAGGTGCTTTCCGCATCTTTGGGTTGCTCGCAGGCCGCAATCTGCTCCACCCAGTTGCTGAGGCGCTGCTGGCGAAAAGGGTCATTGAGGAGCTCCAGCGCCTGAATGATCTGTTCGCTGTTGGTTTCGCGAATGAGCCGGCCGATGTATTGGGCATGACGGCGGCGTGCTTCGTGGCTGGTGATGCGTGTGGCTTCAACCAGCGCGTATTGCAGATCGTCACGCAATGGCAGGCGCTCTCGCTCCACCTGTTTCATGTCCATCAGTAACAGACCCAGCTCTTGCAAGGCATTGTCTTCGCGTTTTTGCTGGCCCTTGCTGGTGATCTGGTCGTCGCTATACTCGGTCATAACTGTTTAATACCCATCAATGGAACCGCTATTTTATGTCTGATTCCTCCGCAACGACAGCCGAACTCGATAATACGCAGCTACAACAGGCCAAAGATACGGCTGCCTGGCTTATAGAAGAGGCCAAACGACAGGGGGCCGATGCGGCGGAAGTGGGAGTCAGCCTGTCCCAGGGCTATTCAGTCAATGTGCGGCAGGGGGAAGTGGAAACGGTGGAATTCCACCGTGACCGAGGTGTGTCGGTGACAGTGTACAAGGGGCAGCGCAAAGGTCACGCCAGTAGCTCCGATGATAACCGCGACAGTTTGCGGGCGACCCTGGCCGCCGCCACGGCCATTGCCGGCTACACCGAAGAAGACCGTTATGCGGGGCTGGCGCCAGCGGCGGATCTGGCAAAGGAAGTGACAGACCTGGATCTGTATCACCCCTGGGCCATGGATACCCAGTCTGCCATTGAGCAGGCATTGCGTTGTGAAACCGTGGCCCGTGACGATGCGCGCATCGTCAATTCCGAAGGTGCCTCCGTCAATAGCGGGTCCAGCCTGCGGGTGTATGCCACCTCGGAAGGGTTTTTGCACGGCTACCGTGGCACCCACCACAGCCGTGTGTGCAGTGTGGTGGCGGAAGATGAGGCCGGTATGCAGCGCGATTACTGGTATGACGGTGGGCGTGTGGGGGATCGCCTGGCGTCTGCCGAAGCGGTGGGTGAGCAGGCCCGTGAGCGCGCCCTGGCGCGGTTGGGTGCTGAGGTGCCGCAAACCGGTGAGCTGCCGGTGATCTTCGCCCCGGAAGTGGCGTCGGGTCTGTTGGGGCATCTGGTCTCTGCGATCAGTGGCGGGGCACTGTATCGCCGCAGTTCTTTTCTTCAGGACAGTCTGGGCAAGGCGGTGTTACCGGCCGGGTTTCAGCTCACGGAAAACCCGCACCTGGCGGCGGGTAATGCGTCTGCGCCCTTCGATGGTGATGGCTTGCCCACCCGGGCTCAGGCGTTTGTGGAAGACGGTGTGCTGAAACAGTATGCGCTGGGCTTGTACGCCAGCCGCCGTCTGGATATGGCGCCCACCGGCAATGGTGGGGGGGTGCGCAATGTACGCATTACCGATACCGGTGATTCGCTGGCTGCACTGATGGCCAGGGTGCCGAAGGGTATTCTGATCACTGAAGTCATGGGCCAGGGCATCAATCTGGTGACCGGAGACTATTCTCGCGGGGCAAGCGGTTTCTGGTTTGAGAACGGTGTCATACAAGGTGCACTGCAAGAGTTTACTATTGCCGGTCATCTGGGGGAGATGCTGTTAGGTATTCAAGGTAGCGGCACGGATGTGGACTATCGCGGCAATATTGCCTGTGGGTCCCTGTTGTTGTCGCCTGTCAAGATTGCCGGTCGCTAATTTGCCCTGGTGTGATTCGTTTATTTTTTGACTCGGGAAAGGGAAGGAACCAGCTAATGAGTGATATGAATCCGTATCAACAGCCGCAATCGGATGTGGCCAACGCGGCGCCGGCCAGCGCCAATGAATTCACCATCATCGCGCCACGGAAAATCAGTGTGGGGGATGCCATGGGCTGGATTGGCAAAGGCCATGGCATGCTCAGTGGGCACTGGGGTGTGGTGCTTGGCGCGCTGGTCGTGACGGTGCTGATCACTTCTGCCTTGCAGATCATTCCGCTTCTGGGCGCGATTGCCCAGATACTGCTGACGCCGCTGCTGTATGCGGGCATCGTGAAAATCTTTCATCGTATCGATACGGAAAACCGTTCTGATTTCTCGGACCTGTTTGCCGGGTTTTCTGATCGTACCAATCCATTGATCATGACCGCCGTGGCGCAGTTTGTGGTGCTGCTGGTGGCGGGTGTCGTATTGGGCGGCCTGTTTTTCCTGCTCGGCCGTGACGGCAGTACTGCAGCTATCGTGGTGCTTGGCCTGTTAGCCACGGTGGCCATGTTTGTCTTCATGTTCCTGTTTTACTTCGCCGTGCCGTTGATCTTCCTGGGGCAGAAAGGGGTGGTTGATGCCATGAAGCTGAGCCTGGATGCCTGCCTGAAAAATATTATTCCCTTCATCGTTTATACCCTGGTGATCTCCCTGATCCTGGTGGTGGCGGCGATTCCGCTCCTGTTGGGGTGGTTGTTCGTGATGCCGATTCTGGCCGGTGCGTACTACGTATCGTTCAAGCAGCTGTTTGTGGAATAAGTGCTGCAGCAGAAGGTGATGCACAAAAAAGGCGCCGCATTCGGCGCCTTTTTTGTTGTTGTGGGCCAATGAAGGCCGGTGTCTTGTTACGTTAGCAGGTGTGCATACAGCACCGTGGCCAGGCCGAGGAAAGCAAAGAAGCCGACAATATCGGTAATGGTGGTCAGCACCACGGACCCGGCCAGGGCCGGATCAATGCCCAGCTTCTTCATGGTGATGGGCAGCAGGGCGCCGGCGCTGGCCGCCATGACCAGGTTGATCACCATGGCGGCGGCGATGACCAGTCCGAGGTTGGGGTCGTTGAACCACAGCCCGGCGGTAATGCCGATCACGGTTGCCCAGAGCAGGCCATTGATCGCGCCCACGGACAGTTCCTTGAACAGCAGGTAGCGGGTGTTGTTGGACTGGATCTGGCCCAGCGCCATGGCGCGGATGACCAGAGTCAGTGTCTGGCTGCCGGCAATGCCGCCCATGCTGGCCACGATGGGCATCAGGATGGCCAGCGCCACCACTTTTTCCAGGGTGGCTTCGAACAGGCCGATGACGGCCGAGGCGGCGAGCGCGGTCAGCAGGTTGATACCCAGCCACAGGGCCCGGCGCCGGGCGGTTTGCCACACGGAGCCGAAGGTATCTTCGTCTTCATCCAGGCCGGCCATGCTCATCAGTGAGTGATCCGCTTCTTCGCGGATTACGTCAACCACGTCATCAATGGTGATCCGTCCCACCAGCATGCCGTCTTCGTCCACCACCGGGGCGGTTACCAGGTCGTGGCGTTCGAAGATTTTTGCTACTTCGTGGGCGGGCAGGGTGGCGGTAATGGATTCCGTGTCGGTGATCATGGCTTCACGCACGGTGGTGCCCGGGTCGCTGATCAGTACCTTGGTCAGCGGCAGCAGGCCGATGAACTGGTTTTTCCGGTTCACCACGGCCAGGTTATCCGTGGTGCGAGGAATTTCGCCGCGGCGACGCAGGTAGCGTTGAACAACTTCGAAGGTGATCTCCGGGCGCACGGTGATCACGTCCGTGTTCATCAGGCCACCGGCGGTGTCTTCCGGGTAGCTGAGCACATGCTCCAGCCGTTCGCGGTTCTGTTCGTCCAGGCTGGCCATCACCTGGGAGGTGACATGGTCCGGCAGCTCTTGCAGCAAATCCGCCAGGTCATCCGTGTCCAGTTCTTCTACCAGCGATACCAGTTCGTCAGTGGACAGGTTGCGCAGCAGTTCTACCCGGACCTCTTCGCCCAGGTATTGCAGGACTTCGGATTCCTGATCTTTATGCAGCAGCTGCCAGAGAATTTCCCGTTCCCGTGGCGGGGAGGATTCCAGTAAATGTGCCGCTTCCGCGCCGGGCAAATTGTTGATCAGCTGACGTACCTGGGTATAGGTACCGCTGGCCAGGGCGCGGTTAATGGCTTTTAAATGCTGTTGGCTACGGCTGCTATCGGCGGGCATGGCTCCTCCTTGCTGGAAGAGAGTTTACACGAGGCGGTGTGAAGGCCGAAGCGTGGCCGGTGGGATGGCGGTAAAGAGTGGTAAATTCCCCGGTGATTCGCGGGTTTACTCGCCTTCGTCGAAACAGCGGGCGAACAGGTCTTCCAGTTCGTCCATGGCGTGTTGTTCGTCTTCCCCTTCCACCTGAAAAGTGACGCTACTGCCTTTCGCTGCGCCAAGCATGAGCAGGCCCATGATGCTTTTTGCGTCGATGGTCTGGCTCTTGTGCAGGACCAGAATGCGGCTGTCGTAGCGGGAGGCCACGCTGACCACTTTGGCGGCCGCGCGGGCATGCAGGCCGAGTTTGTTGATTACGTCGAGTTTTTTTTCAATCATCGGGCGTCTTGTGGTCAGAAGTGATCTGAAAGGGAAAATGCCGGGTGTCAGGCCATGGTTGCCTTATTGCTCTCGGGGGAGTTCCCGGTGGCGAACCTGAAGCGCAATGCCTTTGTCGCGCAGGGTCCATGCCAGCTGCTCGGTGATAAAGACTGAGCGATGGCGCCCGCCGGTGCAGCCGATGGCGACGGTCACGTAGCTGCGATCACTGTGGGCAAACGCCGGTAACCAGCGCACCACGAAATCGCCGATGTCCTTGAGCATGTCGTGACTGGCCTGATGCTGGCTGAGGAAATCGATGATGCAGTCATCCTTGCCGGTAAAGGGGCGCAGGTCTGCATGCCAGTGTGGGTTGGGCAATACCCGTACATCGAACACCAGGTCCGCGTCGGTGGGCAGGCCATTCTTGAAGCCAAAGGATTCCAGCTGCAGAGACAGGGCGGCTTCACGGTGGGCCACCCGCTCGCGCATCAGGTTGCGCAGGGTGTGGACGTCGTGGTTGCTACTGTCGATAACCAGGTCGGCGCGCTGGCGGATGTTGGCCAGCAGTTCCCGTTCATGGCCGATGGCGTCGGCCAGTGAGCGCTCGCCAGTGCCCAGCGGGTGGCGACGACGGGTTGCGCTGAAGCGGGTCTGCAGGGTGTGGTCATCCGCGTCCAGGTAGACGATTTCACTGTGTACCTGCTGTTCGTTCAGGGCTTCAAGGATGTTGTCGAAAGCCAGTAACTGGGCGGGGAGGTTGCGGGCATCAATGCCCACAGCGACCCGTTCAATCGGAGGCTCGCCCTCGCTGAGCTGTTTCGCCAGTGTCGGCAGCATGCCGGCGGGCAGGTTGTCGACACAATAAAATCCCTGGTCCTCCAGCGCTTGCAGTGCGGTGGTTTTCCCGGACCCGGAACGGCCACTAATAATCGTGAGTTTCATGGTTGCACCGCTGGCACGCCACACGCAGCGCGCTGGCACGCAAGATGGATAGACAAGGTGGCGTTTGGGGCGTGTTGCATGATGCGTGAAAGCCTGTTGCGTTCCTTCATGATGCCAGTCGCAACTCCGCTTCGGATTCTACGGCAGTCTGGTAGAGGTGCTGGTTGTCTGTGCTGTGGCGCAGTTCGGCGCGGTAGCTGTCGTCGTTGAACAGGGATGCCAGGTGGCTAAGTGTCTTGAGGTGCTGTTCCGGGTTGTCCTGGGGGACCAGCAACACAAACACCAGGTCCACGGGGTGCCCGTCAACGGCGTCGAAATCGATGGGGCTTTCCAGTTTCAACAACAGGCCGACTGCTTGCTGGCAATGTCCGAGCCGGCAGTGGGGAATGGCAATGCCTTCGCCAATGCCTGTGGAGCCCAGTTTTTCCCGGGCGACCAAAGCATCGAAGACCTCCTGTTCATTGAGGCTGTCACAGCTGGCCGCGGCCAGCTGTGCAACCTGATCGAGCAGTTGTTTCTTGCTGCTGGCCTGCACGCCGTGATGGGTGCGGGCCAGAGTCAGTAGTTCGCGAACTCGCATAATTGTCGCTTTGGGTTAGTGACCGTGCTTGTGGCTGACGGCCTTTTCCTTGTGTTTGAGAATCTGGCGGTCCAGCTTGTCCGTCAGTTTGTCGATCGCTGCATACATGTCTCCGGCCTCAGCGGTGGCGAAGACATCGGCCCCGGAAATATGGATTGTGGATTCGGCTTTATGGGTTTTCGGTTCCGGAGAGAGAATAACCTGGACGCTGGTGATTTGATCGAAGTGGCGCTCCAGGCGGGAGAACTTATCACCCACATAGGCACGCAAGGCATCGGTAATATCCAGGTGATGACCGCTGATATTAATTTGCATGGCTGGCTCCTTTACCTGTTTGGGATCCGTCCTGGCGCCCTACACCAAACGCTTGCGGGCGCTGGAAGACGGTATTCGCATCGCCTCTCTGTATTTGGCGACGGTCCGGCGCGCTACATTGATTCCCTGCTCATTCAGCAAGCTGGCCAGCTTGTTATCGCTGAGCGGCTTGCGGGGATTCTCGGCAGCGACCAGCTTCTTAATAATGGCACGAATAGCGGTGGAGGAACACTCACCGCCGCCGTCTGTTCCCACGTGACTGGAAAAGAAATATTTCAGCTCAAAGACACCGCGGGGTGTCATCATGTATTTCTGGTTGGTGACCCGACTGATGGTCGATTCATGCATCTCAACGGCGTCGGCAATATCCGCCAGAACCAGGGGCTTCATGGCTTCATCGCCATAATCGAAGAACCCTTGTTGCACATCGACGATGCGGGTGGCCACCTTGAGCAAGGTGTCATGGCGGCTCTGCAGGCTCTTGATGAACCATTTGGCTTCCTGAACACAATTGCGCAGATATTGCCCGTCTTCACCGCTGGTGGTGCGGGCGATATTGGCGTATTGCTGCTGCAGATTGACCCGGGGAAGGACGTCGTCGTTGAGGCTGACCTGCCAGCGGCCCTGGTGCTGACGGACGATCACGTCGGGAACGGCGTAATCTACCTGGGGTTCGCCGATCTGCTCGCCGGGGGCCGGGTCCAGGGTGCGTAGCAGGGACAGGGCCTCCAGCAGGACGTCCTCGCTGATCTGCAGGGTGCGACGCAGGGCGGCGTAGTCGTGTTTTTCCAGCAGATCCAGGTGGGCCAGCAGGGCACAGGCTTCGTCGCGCAGGGCGGTATCGGCGGGCAGTTGGCGCAGTTGCACGCCCAGGCAGTCCGCCAGATCGATGCTGGCCACGCCGACGGGGTCGAACTGCTGCAGACGGTGCTGCACGGCAAGTACTTCGTCGCGCTCCAGTTCATCGCCTTCGGTGAGCAGGTCTGGCTGGGCGTTCACCATGTCGACAATATCGTCCAGCGGTACGGTGATGTAACCGCGGTCGTCCAGGGATTCAATGATTGTCATGGCGATAATGCGGTCCACATCGCTCATGGGAGTCAGGTTCAACTGCCAGAGCAGGTGGTCCTGGAGGTTGCCGGAGACGGCGTGGCGTTGTTGCCATTCGTCTGCGTCGTCGGGGAGGGAGGCGGTGGCGCTGCTGGTCTGGCCGGAATAGACATCATCCCACTCGGTTTCCACGCCAGGCTCGTCCTGCACCAGCTCTTCCAGGGCGTCGTCACGCTCGGTGTCCAGCCCCTCGTCCTGACGTTCTTCGTCATGTTCGGGCAGGCTGTCGTCCCCGAAATCGTCGGCCAGCTCCAGCAGCGGGTTGCTTTCCACGGCTTGCTGGATCTCCTGGCGCAGGTCCAGCGTGGACAGCTGCAAGAGGCGTATGGCTTGCTGCAGCTGCGGCGTCATGGTGAGCTGCTGGCCAATTTGTAGTTGTAGTGTGGGCTTCATACTGCTCGGTATTCTGCGGATCCCCAAAACCTGAGAATACCAAGCCAGTTACCTAACAAGCAATATTTGTGCCAGAATATTTTGTGTGGTAGGGACGTCAGTTGATAAGTGATAGTGGACAGTTGACGGCTACGCGGAAAAGTATTGTCTTGATCTGAAAGCGCAAGAGGCCGCGTCCATAGTTGGGCGCGGCCTCCACGGTTTTGAGTGGTCGCGACAGCTGTGCACTGTCAACTACAATCTGAAGTCGGCGCCCAGGTACACATCCCGCACCTGCTGGTTGGCAAGGATGATGTCGGCATCGCCGGAGGCAATGATATGGCCGGCGCTGACGATATAGGCGGTATCGCAGATATCCAGCGTTTCACGGACGTTGTGGTCGGTGATCAACACGCCGATGCCGCGGTCTTTCAGGTGGCGGATAATGCCCTTGATATCGTTCACCGAGATCGGGTCAACCCCGGCAAAGGGTTCGTCCAGCAGGATGAAATCCGGGTCGGTGGCCAGGCCGCGGGCAATCTCCGCCCGGCGGCGCTCACCGCCGGACAGGCTCATGCCCAGCGAATCGCGAATGTGCCCGATGTGGAATTCCTTGAGCAGGCTTTCCATGCGTTCGTGGCGCTCTGCCTTGCTCAGTTCCTTGCGGGTTTCCAGAATCGCCATGATGTTCTCTTCCACCGTCAGGCGACGGAAGATGCTGGCTTCCTGGGGCAGGTAGCCAATGCCGCGCTGGGCGCGACCGTGCATGGGCAGGTGGGTGATGTCGCCGTCATTGATTTCGATGCGGCCGGCATCCGCTTCCACCAGGCCAACGATCATGTAGAAGCAGGTGGTCTTGCCGGCGCCGTTGGGGCCCAGCAGGCCAACGATCTGACCGGCTTCCACGTCCAGGGAAACGTCCTCGATGACCCGGCGGCCCTTGTAGCTTTTTGCCAGGTGGTGGGCGCGTAAGTGGCTCATGGTGTGCTGGGCTCCGCATCAGGTGAGGCGGTGTTGCTGTCCTCACTGGGGGTGTCTTTTTCGTTGCTGGAATCGCCACCGGTGGTGTCGGCGTCACCGCTGGTTTCGCGGGTTTGATTCTCGGCGGGGATCACCAGGCGAACCCGCTGGTCGCCTTCACTGCTGGCATCCACGCGCTTGGAATCGAGGCTGTATTCCACCTTGGCGCCTTCGAAGGTGTTGCCTTGGTGTTCAATGTAGGCGTCGCCGGTGAGAACCAGGGTGCGGGCCTTGATGTCGTACACCAGATTTTCAGCATGGGCGTTGAGTCCTTCGCCTTCTTCCATGCGCACCGGGGTGCCGCTGGCTTCGACCCGGACCAGGTCGCCATTTTTGGTGAACAGGCGCATTTCGTCGGCAAACAGTTTGCGTTTGCCCTGAATCAGTTCCACGTTGCCACGGTAAAGACCGCTGCCGGCATCCTGCTCAAAACGGCCGCTGTCCGCCGTGACCTGAATGGGGCCTTCCATGGGGGCGGCATGAGCGCCCATGGGCAAAGCGGCAAGCAAAGCCAGTATGGCGAGGCGGTGGGTGC
>NZ_LWFX01001464.1:0-4041 GCF_001635175.1 Alcanivorax sp. HI0083
GTAAGTTATTCATTTGCATGATCGGCAGCATGACCGACAGGACAATCATTACAACCACCCCCGCCATCACCAGCAACATGATCGGGCCGAGCAGCCCCACCATGGTATTGATCGTGCTACTCAGTTCCCGTTCCTGATAATCCGCAGCCCGGGTCAACATATTGTCCAGTTCACCGCTGGCCTCACCGCTGGCAATCATCTGCACCAGCATGGGCGGAAAATAACCGCTGGCATCCAGGGCACGACTGAGGCTGCCGCCCTCGCGAACCTTGGCGGCGGCGTTTTTGACCGCATTACGAACCGCGAGATTACCCACCACCTGGGCGGCGATAAACAGGGCATCCACCAGCGGTACACCGGAGCGACCGAGAATGCCCAGGGTGCTGGCCAGCCGGGCACTGTCGCCAGCACGCAGCATGGTGCCCACCAAAGGCATATTCACCAGCCGTTGATGCACCCGTAAGCGAAAGCGTGGATCACGCATGGCACGCATGAAGATCACCACGCCGACCACGATCAGTAACACCACCAGCCAGCCCCAACCACGGGCAAAGTCGCTCATGGCCATGACAATACGGGTCAGCAGCGGCAGAGCCTGGTCCCGCCCTTCAAAAACAGCCACCAGCTTGGGCACCACGAAGGTCATCATCAGCATGATGACGATGGAGGCAAACACCATGATAAAGGCGGGATAAATCATCGCCTGAGCCACGGAACGCCCCGTGTCATGCCGGGTTTCAAGGTAATCGGCGAGCTGCTCCAGCACCTGCTCCAGGTGACCACTCTGCTCACCGGCGGCCACCGTGGCACGGTACATTTCCGGAAAAGCGCGGGGAAAGGATTCGAAACTGCGGGCCAGGCTGTAGCCCTCGCGGACCTTGGCACGCACCGCCAGCATAATCCGCTCAATGCGGTCATTGGCAGCCTGCTTGGAAACCGCTGACAAGGCTTGCTCCACCGGCAGGCCGGATTTCAGCAGTGTGGCCAGCTGGCGGGTAATCAGCGCCTGTTCGGCACCATTGATCTTGCCGGAGCCGGCAAAACGGCCCATCCCCTGGCTGTTGGTATCGCTGGCCTCGTTAACCTCCAGGGGAACCCAGCCCTTGTCACGGAGTTGCTGGCGAACCTGGCGGGCACTGTCGGCTTCCAGTGTACCTTTGTTGATTTTGCCCCTGTGATCCAGGGATCGGTATTCGAATGCTGGCATGCGGCTGCTGTCCCGTTAGTCCTCGCGGGTCACCCGCAGGACCTCTTCTACACTGGTATGTCCGCCGAGCACCTTGCGCCAGCCATCCTCACGAATGCCGCTGGTCAGTGTCCGGGCATGGCGGTTGAGTTCCAGCTCGCCGGCGCGGTCGTGGATCAACTGGCGCAGGGTGTCATCCACCAGCACCAGTTCGTAAATCCCGGTACGGCCCCGGTATCCCTGATTATTACAGGCTTCACAGCCATTAGGGTGATACAGCGTACAACTTTCATTGGCCGGCAGGCCCAGCATTTCCAACTCGCTGGCACTGGCCTGGTACGGGGTTTTGCAATCATCACAGAGGACTCGCACCAGCCGCTGGGCCAACGAGCCCAGCAGGGAGCTGGAGAGCAGAAACGGCTCAATCCCCATATCCTGCAAACGAGTGACCGCCCCCACCGCCGTATTGGTGTGCAGGGTAGACAGAACAAGGTGACCGGTGAGGGAGGCCTGCACCGCAATTTCAGCGGTTTCCAGATCCCGGATTTCACCCACCATGACCACATCCGGATCCTGGCGCAGAATGGCGCGCAGGCCGCGGGCAAAGGTCATGTCGACCTTGGTGTTGACCTGGGTCTGGCCGATGCCTTCAAGCTGATACTCAATGGGGTCTTCGACCGTGAGAATATTGCGCGAGCTGTCGTTGAGTTCGGTCAGCGAGGCATAAAGCGTGGTGGTTTTACCGGAGCCAGTCGGGCCGGTGACCAGAATAATGCCATGGGGCTTGTGGATGAGCTCGCGCATGTGGGCATCACAGGTGTCCCCCATGCCCAGGTGGGACACCTGAAGGCGTCCGGCCTGCTTGTCCAGCAGCCGCAGCACCACCCGCTCACCATTACTGGCGGGCATGGTGGATACCCGTACGTCCACGTCCCGGCCGCCAATGCGCAGGGAAATCCGGCCATCCTGGGGAATCCGCTTTTCGGCGATATCCATTCGCGCCATCACCTTGATCCGCGACACCAGCAACGGCGCCAACTCCCGTTTCGGGGTCAGCACTTCGCGGAGCACACCATCCACCCGCATGCGCACCACCAGGCGGCGCTCGAAGGTTTCCACATGGATATCCGACGCATCTTCGCGAATGGCTTCCTGCAGCAAGGCATTAATCAGCCGGATGATGGGAGCATCATCTTCCTGCTCCAGCAAATCCGAGGTTTCCGGCAGGGAGTCCGCCAGGCTGGCCAGGTCGAGCCCTTCCAAATCATCCGCCGCTTCCGCCGCCGCGCCGCGTTGCTGTTCATAGGTGATCGCCATGGCTGCGGTGAAGGCGGTGTCATCCATGGGCACCAGCCGGGGCAGACGACCGATATGGCGCTGCACTTCCCCCAGGGCGGCCACGGAAACATCCTGCCGGTGGCACAGCTCTTTGTGACCATCACGCTCACGCAACAGGACACCATAGCGCCGCGCGAAGCCGTAAGGCAGCAGCGACGGAGGAAGCTCCATATTGTCTGGCATCTCCAGGTGCTCAGTCATAGCTCAATACTTGTCCATTAGGTTCTCGACCACATCACGGGTGACCGCATTCAACGTCAGGAACTGAAAGCCCACCTGATACTCGCCGGGGGCATCCAGGGTTTCAGCCCAGACCACCCGGGCGTCGAAACTGACCGTATTCACACCCGCTATCTGGTCTGGGAGCACCATGCCCAACTGCAATTGTTCGCCATGGGGCAGTTCCCGGCGGGAAAACAGCTTGAAGCCATCCACGCTCAGGTTCATCAACCGCCCCACGTTACCACCGGTGCTGCGATCAAACACTACCATCTCGCGGAACAGTTTCTTGCGCGGGTTGCGGCGGTGGTCGCGGGCGCTGTCCTTGACATCGTTTTCGTCATCGGCAGGACGCAGTACCACCACCACGCCGGTGACGTTCCCCGTATCATCGGTAATGGCATTGGCACGCACCGACAAGGCCAACAATCCGTCCTCGTCTGCGGTGTACAAACTGTGCTCGTTTTTCCAGCTTTCGCCCTGCAGGCAGGCATCTCGCAACGGGGAGTCGTCCCAGCTCCAGCGCAACTTGCCGGCATCGTCATTGAACAACAGCTCCGCCATATCGTTGCCAACCAGGGCATCACGGTTCTGTCGCAGCAGGGCACAAGCCGCCTCATTGCAAAAGGTGACCTTGCCCTCGGCATTGGCTCCGATAAGCGCTTCACCCAAAGCATGAAGCAAGCGTTCGTTCTCGTCCTTGAGCCGCTTCATCTGCACCACGGCCTGCTGCAACTTGCGCCGCTGGCGATCCAGTTCCAGGAAAACACTGACCTTGGCTTCCAGTATTTTCTGGTCGATGGGTTTGAACAGATAATCCACAGCGCCACATTCGTAGCCCTTGAAGACATATTTCTGCTCTTTGGAGATCGCCGTAACGAAAATGATCGGAATGTGGCGGGTCTTCTTGTTCTTGCGCATGAGTTCGGCCACTTCGAACCCATCCATCTCCGGCATCTGCACATCAAGCAGTACCAGCGCGAAATCGTGCTTCAGGGCGAGGGACAAGGCCTCATTGCCCGACTGGGCCATGACCAGATTACGGCCATCAGCATCCAGAATCGCTTCCAGCGCGATCAGGTTTTCCCTGTGATCATCCACAACCAAAATGTTCTGTTTCATAGGCTTACTACCCTGCAACCTGTTCCGCCAAGAAGGGCCCGATTGCCTCAAGATCGAGTACCCTGGAAATCGCACCTGTTGTTATTGCCGCTTCCGGCATTGTGGGTGCTTCCGAGCTCACCGGTGACTGGGCGATGGTGACTCCGCCTCTACGGTGTATATATTCCATGCCTGCG
>NZ_LWFX01001465.1:0-909 GCF_001635175.1 Alcanivorax sp. HI0083
ACAAGACACAACAGCTGCACGCTCCAGACCACGCTGAGTACGCAAGGAGTTATTCAGAGGCTCCTTAAGCACCCGACAAGCGCTATACGGTTAGTCCGTCAGGCTACCCAGAGAGAACGTTTCACCGTTGCTGTGAACTTGCAGGGTATCGCCCTGCTGCTCGGCCCAGTCGACCAGCTGATAAAAGGCTGAGCGCCCAATCAGGGCATTGAGATTATCCCGCACACACAGGTACGGGGAAGGCTCACCGGTTTCGCTGTCAGTATTGACCCAGAGGGGATGGGACGCGCCGGCAACCACATGGCTGCCCACATTGGTGGTGAATACCAGTTTGGTGGTTTCGCCTTCTTTCACCTGCTGCACTTCCGTGGCCACAAAGGGCGCATCGTCCACCTGAATGCGCAGTTTCTCCACCGGGGTAACCAGGAAATAATCATCGTCTTCGCGCAACAAGATGGTGGAAAACAACGCCACCATTCTTTCCCGTTCAATGGGCGATTCCTGATAAAACCAGGTGCCGTCGCGGGCAATGCGCATATCAATATCCGCATGCCGTTCCGGTTTCCACTGATGCACCGGAGGCAGGCCGGTTTCATCTCCGGCGGCTTTTTCCAGTAGTGCCAGCAGCTCTTCGGCCTGTTTCATCGTGGCCCCCGCTGGCCCTTGTTCCCCATGCGAATACCGATTTCGATCAGGAAATCCAGAAAGTCATCCTTGTCGTCAATTTGCTTCTGGTAAAACGGCGATTCCATCAGTGCCACGGCGCCGTGGGCAAATGCCCAGGCAGAACAGATGTGATACATCGGCGGCACGTCTTCCAGTGAACCTTCTTCCATGCGGGTTTTGACGATATCCGTAAGCCGCGCAAAATTGGCCTCACGGATACTGTGCAGCTTGGCCACCAGCTCA
>NZ_LWFX01001466.1:0-735 GCF_001635175.1 Alcanivorax sp. HI0083
CCGGCACCACACCGAACCCCAGCAGGGTCAGCAAGGTAGAACGGGCATTGAGATAGCGTTTGCGATCAGACAGATCGTCGTGGGTGAGCAGGACCTGGGCAGTATGCAACTGATGCTGCTGAAAGCGGGTCTCCCAGGCCTGCACCAGCCCCATCTGCCCCACGGCGGCGGCGGCCTGCAGCTCATGCACGGAATCCGGGCGCACCGACCAGCCCAGCCGGGTCATGCCTTCGGCCACCGCCCCGGACGAGACAATAACCACTTCAATGCCACGCTCACGCAGGGCCACCATGCGGTCCACCCAGGTTTGCATGAGCGCACAGTCCAGCCCTTTGCCGTCATTGGTCAGCAGGGCACTGCCTATCTTGATTACCCAACGCTGGCGATCTGCCACGCTCACTCCTTACCATCGGGTCCGAACATCTGGCATTTCCCGCCACTCAACTCGCCAGACACAACAATGCGCTACGGTTCGTAGACGATTTCCACATCGTGATCATCATCGTCGTCGTCATTATCATTCTGGCGAGCACGACGCGACTCCGCCTTGAGCTCCTGCACCTTCTCCCGGGCCTCTTCTTCCAGACGGGCGCGCAGGTCCTGTTGGGCAGCGGCGTAGGCTGGATCCTCCTCCTCAAGACGACGGCGATCCTCAATGGCATTCATCAGGGCGTAAACCAGATCCTCACAGCCCACCCCGGCGGCGGCCGAAACCTTGAACACCGGCCCCTGCCA
>NZ_LWFX01001467.1:0-2954 GCF_001635175.1 Alcanivorax sp. HI0083
TACGGCTGTGGCGATCACCTTCACACCAGAACTCGATCCACTGAAAGAAGCGGGTCCAGGTGGTCTGCGGGCAGACGTAGCCACAATAGACGCGGCCCGCCAGCACGGTAACAAAGAACAGGGCAAATGCGGCCAGGATCAGGATCCAGGACAGCAACAGAAAGTCCTGGGGCCAGAAGCTGGCACCAAAAATACGGAACTGACGCCCCGGCAAATCAAACAGAACCGCCTGCTGGCCGTCCCAGCGCACCCAGGGCAGGATCATGTAAAGGCCCATGGTCGCCAGAATGGTGACGTCGCGGATAAACTGGAAACGTCCGGAAACGGATTTAACCTGAATGCGCTCGCGCTTGCTGTACAAGCTCACGCTGCCGCCATCGGTGGCATCCGTGACCTTGATGCGCTTGGGGTCCGACATACTACTCTCCGCTAACACCTTTGCGCCGCCGGCATCCCTTCACTGCTACGAATGATGGGCGGTGGCACCTTGCCTGTAGAAACCAGGGCTGCCCCGCGGATTACTCCGCGGTGTCAGCGTTCCGGGACAGGCTGTACACATAGGCTGCGATTACATGAATGCGCTCTTTGCTGAGCAGGTTTTCATGGGCCGGCATGTGGCCCGCGCGGCCGTGGCGAATGGTGTATTCGATATCTTCCACGCGGGGGCCGTAAAGCCAGGTGGTATCGGTCAGATCCGGCGCCCCCATCATGATATTCCCCTTGGCGTCCTGCCCGTGGCAGGCAGCGCACATGGCGAACTTGGGTTTGGCCCGCTCAATCGCTGCGGCCTTCTGGCTGTCCTTGACCCGGCCTGGTCGGCTCAGGCTTTGCACATACAGCGCCATGTCCCGTACTGCTTCATCGGTGTTGCCGATGGCTGCGGCCATGGGGGGCATGGCTGCCTTGCGCCCTTTGGTGATGGAGGTGACGATCTGATCCGGCTCGCCACCGTACAGCCAGTCGTCATCGGTCAGGTTGGGGTAGCCCTTGGCGCCACGGGCATCGGAGCCATGGCAAATGGCGCAGTTGTTCGCGAACAGGCGACCCCCTACTGCCAGCGCTTCCGGGTATTCCACCAGCTCCTCGATGGCGACTTGCCCATATTGCTCGAACAGCGGGCCAGTGCTTTTTTCCATCACGGCCACTTCTTTCTGATACTGGTTATCGCTGGTCCAGCCCAGCACCCCGTCGAACTTCCCGAAGCCGGGGTACAGCACCAGATACACGGCAGAGAAAATCAGCGTGCCGATAAACAGGAACAGCCACCAGCGGGGCAGGGGAGCGTTGCGCTCCTGAATGCCGTCGAAGCTGTGGCCCGTGGTCTCCTTGGCGGCTTCCTCTGCAGAAATCTGGTTATTCCACAGCAGCAGGCCGCCGCAACCCAGCAGGTTGATAACGACGATGACGATAATGAACCAACTCCAGAAGTCACTCATTGCTCGTCCCCCTTATCAAGGTTCCCGGCTGTTCGCTCGTCCGCATCCAGCGCGATATAGCCGAGCTTTTCGTAATCTTTTTTGCGACTGGGGCGATACACCCACGCCGCCATGGCAACAAATGCCAGGAAGAACACCAGGGTAAACAGGGCGTGATAGCTCATTGCACAGCCTCCTTGCGTTCCTGACCCAGCGACAGCAGGTAGGCCACCAGTGCATCTTCTTCCGTGGCGTTAGCCCACTCGCCGTTGACCTTGCTCATCTGCTCGGCGATGTCTTCATCGGTATAGGGAACACCAAAGGCATTCTTGAATACCGACAATTTGCGCTCGGTCAGATCCCAATCCACCGGGGTTTCCTGCAGCCAGGGGTAAGCCGGCATGTTGGATTCGGGCACCACCTGGCGTGGATCGCGCAGGTGCTCGCGGTGCCATTGCTCGGTGATGGGTCGCAGGCCCACCCGGGCCAGATCTGGCCCGGTGCGCTTGGAGCCCCACAGGAAGGGATGCTCCCACACATCTTCACCGGCCACGGAATAGGCCCCGAAGCGTTCGGTTTCAGCGCGCAGCGGCCGCACCATCTGGGTATGGCAGACATGGCAGCCTTCGCGGATGTAAATATCCCGGCCTTCCATCTCCAGGGCGGTGTAGGGCTCCAGGGTTTCCAGCGGCTCGGTGGTCGCTTTCTGCCAGAACAGCGGCACGATCTCTGCGAGCCCCCCGAAACTGACGGCGATCAGTGTCAGCACAATCATGAGGCCGACATTCTTTTCTACTACTTCATGAGCGTTAGACATGTCGTTCTCCTCAGTCAGCCTGCTGCACGTTGTCTTCACCGCGGCAGTCGCGTTCGGCACGGACGGTTTTATAGACATTGACGGCCATCAGGATCATGCCGCTGAGGAAGATGATCCCGCCCAGCAAACGAATGATGTAGAACGGATGCCGCTCGACCAGCTCCTGCACGAAGTTGTAGGTGAGGGTGCCGTCGGTGTTCACCGCGCGCCACATGAGCCCCTGCATAATGCCGGACACCCACATGGAGGCGATGTAGAGAACCGTACCAATGGTGCTGAGCCAGAAGTGGGTGTTGATCCAGGAGATGGAGTACATTTGTTTGCGCTCGAACAGGCGCGGCACCATCACATAGGTGGCCCCGATGGTGATCATGGCAACCCAGCCCAGGGCGCCGGCGTGTACGTGGCCGATGGTCCAGTCGGTGTTATGGCTGAGCGCATTCACTGTCTTGATGGCCATCATCGGGCCTTCGAACGTGCTCATGCCGTAGAAGGACAGCGCCACAATCATAAAGCGGATGATCGGGTCGGTGCGCAGCTTATGCCAGGCCCCGGAAAGGGTCATCATGCCGTTGATCATGCCGCCCCAGCTGGGCGCCAGCAGCACGATGGAGAACACCATGCCCAGGGATTGAGCCCAGTCGGGCAGGGAGGAGTAGTGCAGGTGGTGCGGCCCGGCCCACATGTAAACCGCGATCAGGGCCCAGAAATGCACAATGGAA
>NZ_LWFX01001468.1:0-1518 GCF_001635175.1 Alcanivorax sp. HI0083
ACAGCTGCTGGAAGTGGATGAAGAGGGTGAAGTCGGGCTGGATCGCCGTATCAAGGCCATGCTCCGTGATGCCCAGCTGGTTCAGAACCGCAACGGCAAAGTGGGTGTGGTGTCCAAAATGGACCTGATCGCCGGTCGAGTGCAGGGCCATAAAGATGGCTTTGGTTTCCTGATTCCCGATGACAAGGCCCAGGGTGATCTGTTTCTCGCCCCCCGGCAGATGGAAAACGTCATGGACGGGGACCGGGTGCTGGTCAGCAATGCGGGTTATAACCGCTTTGGCAAGAAAGAAGCCCGGATCGTTGAGATTACCGATCGCGTGGCCACGGAAGTGGTGGGCCGCTATGCCGAGGAAGCGGGGATCAGCTTTATCGAGCCGGAAAATCGCCGGATTACCAAAGAAGTCCTGATCGAGGACAAGAACGGCATCAAGCCAAACCCCGGCGACCATGTTCGCGCCACCATTACCCAGTACCCCAGCCGCGACCACCATGTGTTGGTGCGCCTGGAAGAGATTATTGCCACCCCGGATGAAGCCGGCATGGAAGTGGAAGTGGCGCTACGTCGCTTCGAGATTCCCCATGTCTGGCCGGAAGGGGTGGAGGCTGCCGCCGAGAAGTTCGGTGACAAGGTGCCTCACAAGGCCAAGGCCCACCGGGTGGATCTGCGTGATTTGCCACTGGTTACCATCGATGATGAAACCGCCCGGGATTTCGATGATGCGGTTTATGTAGAGCGTCGTCCCCGCGGTGGCTGGCGCCTGATCGTGGCCATCGCGGATGTGAGCCATTATGTGCATCCCGGTTCCGAGCTGGATCAGGAAGCGGCCAATCGCGGTAATTCCGTGTACTTCCCCAATCGGGTGATTCCGATGTTGCCGGAGGCGCTGTCCAACGGGTTATGTTCCCTGAACCCCCATGTGGACCGCCTGTGCCTTTACTGCGACATGAAGATTTCCGCCAATGGCCGGCTTACCCGGTTTATTTTCCGTGAAGGGGTAATGCGCTCGCGGCACCGCCTGACCTACAACAAGGTTGGCGCGATCATCGAAGAGCCGGAGTCCGAACTGGCCCAGGATACCGTGGCCAGCCTGGACGATGAGTCTCTGGACATGATCTGGTCGTTCCACGAAATGTTCCTGGCCCTGCGCCGACGTCGTGCAGAGCGCGGTGCCATCGACTTCGACAGCGATGACACCCGTATTATTTACGACGAGAACAAGAAGATCGAAGCCATCGTGCCGGTGCAGCGCAATGTGGCGCATATCATGATCGAGGAGGCCATGCTGGCCGCCAACATCTGTTCTGCCAAATTGCTGGAAAAAGCCGGTGTGCCGGCGCTTTACCGGAACCACGAGCCGCCCAAGGAAGAGCGCCTGAGCAAGTTGCAGCAGTTCCTGGGTGGGTTGGGCTTGAGTATCGCCTGGTCGGAAGGGGCGGCACCAAAGCCTTATGTCTTCCAGGACCTGCGCGAGGAAATTCTGGAACGCCCGGATCGCAATGTGATCCAGACGATGAT
>NZ_LWFX01001469.1:0-1398 GCF_001635175.1 Alcanivorax sp. HI0083
CATCAGCAACAGCTCCTGCCGCTGACACCAGTGCTGAAGGCGAATTCCGCTTTGACCCGGTCACCGGCCGCATCATCATCGCCGGCGAAGACACACCAGAACAGGCGGCGAAGAAGAAAGCCGCCAGCGTAGAGAAAGAAGCTCAGCAGTCCGTTGACCAGGCCAGCGAAGCGGCCAACCAAGCGGTAGAAGACAGCCAGGCCAAAGCGCAAAGCGCCGTTGATGACGCCAACGAGAAAGCACAGGCTGCCCAGGCTGAAGCCGAGCAAAACGTGGAAGAACACGTCGAGCAGGCAGAACAAACCCAACAGGCCGCAGAGGACGCGGCGAACGACGTAAAAGACACGGCCGATGACGGCGGCTTCTATATTGACTGGGGGGCCAGCCAGTAGCACACTCGCGCGCATAGCCAACCCTGCGGACACTCTTCGCTATGCGCCAACTGCTTCCTGAATGGGCTCCCCAGTGGGGGGTCCTGCTCGCCTGGCCCGACGCCCACACCGATTGGGCCGATCACCTGGCCGACGCCGAAACCTGTTATCTGGATATCCTCGCTGCCCTGCTTGATCACGAGCATGTGCTGCTGGTGTGCCGTAACGCCCACATCCGTGAACATATTCACGCTCAGGTCGCTGCGCGGGGCATCGACGCCCAGCGCCTGCAGGTGGTGATCGCCGACTACAACGACACCTGGGCCCGGGATTTCGGCCCCATCGCCATTCGCAACGGCGAGCAGACACAGCTGCTGGACTACACCTTTACCGGCTGGGGCGGCAAGTTCGCCGCCGACAAGGACAACGCCCTCAACCAGCAACTGCCCTGGCAGCTCCCCCTGGAAACCCACGCCCTGGTACTGGAAGGCGGCGCCATCGATACCGATGGCCATGGCAACCTGCTGACCACCCGCCACTGCCTGCGCAACCCCAATCGCAACCCTGACCTCTCAGAAGCGGAACTGACCGAACAGCTGAAACAGCAGCTGGGCGTCAGTGACATCTGGTGGCTGGACCATGGCGAGCTGGAAGGCGACGATACCGACGCCCACGTGGACACCCTCGCCCGCTTTGTGGACGAGAAAACCCTGGCCTATGTGCAATGCCAGGATACCCGCGACAGCCACTACCCCGCCCTCGCCGCCATGGAACAGGAACTGCAAAGCCTGGCGGATCAGCATGATTTGACCCTGGTTCCGCTGGTACTGCCGTCTGCCCAGTATTGCCGCGAGGGAGAACGCCTGCCAGCCACCTACGCCAACTTTCTGATCACCAACGAGAAAATTCTGGTGCCGATTTATGGCTGCGACACGGACCAACAAGCACTGGATGCCCTGCAATCCGTCGCCGGACCACGCAGCGTGGTGGCCGTCAACTGCCGGGTACTGATCGAACAGCACGGCAG
>NZ_LWFX01001470.1:0-1222 GCF_001635175.1 Alcanivorax sp. HI0083
CAGAACCAGCGCCACCGACGTGATCAACCCGGCCACGAAGCCGCCACCGGGCAGATTGTGCCCGCGCAGGAAAATATACACCGCAATCAGCAGCGCCAGCGGCAACAAGGGCCGGGAAATGGTCACCAACACCAGCGGATGCGCATCCGCAGCCCAGGGGCGCCCCAGCGAGTCGTACTTGGCCGATGCCAGGTTCAGATCCTTGAGCAGCGCATAAATACCCATGGCGGCAACGCCCAGCACGGTGATTTCCCCAAAGGTATCGAAGCCCCGGAAATCGACCAGAATCACGTTGACCACATTGGTGCCGCCACCACCAGACTTGCTGTTATCCATAAAGAACTGGCTGATGGTTGTGGTTTCCCCGGTCATCACCAGGAAGGCCAGCACCGCCACACCGGCGCCCACAACAAGCGCTAGCAGCACATCGCGCAACACCCGCACCGACGACGATTCCACCTGGGTACGCACCGGCAGGAAGTACATGGCCAGCATTAGCAGCAGCATGGTGACCACCTCCACCGATAACTGGGTCAGCGCCAGATCCGGCGCCGAGAAGCGCACAAACAGGAGTGACACCATCAACCCCACTACACTCAACGACATGATCGACGTCATCCGGTGGCGGTGCAGGAACGTGGTCAGCAGGGCCGCCGCCACCAACATGGCGGTACACAAGATCGCCACCCCATCCATAGGCAACATGCCCACATCCAGGCTCAGCGCCGGCAGGTGCCACATCTGGGTAAGCAGAATCACCGCCACCAGCGTGACCGCCCAGGCCACATAACTCTGTAGCGACCCGTTCTGCAGCCGCCCGGTAATGGCACTGGCCACCCGCCCCAGCTGCTGAATTCGCCCTTCGAACACCAGTTTGGCATCCACCTCGGGCAAGCGCGCCCACAGGTCAAACAAGCGGCGACGCTGGGAATAGATAAAGATGCCACCGAACAGGGCAATAAAACTCATCACCAGCGGCAAATTAAAACCATGCCAGATCGCCAGGTGGTATTCCGGCAAGTCGCCTCCCAGCGTGGCAGCAGCCGCCACCGCCAGCAGGCCCGCCACGGTGAGCGCCGGAAACACGCCCACCGCCACACACAGCGCCACCAGAATTTCCACCGGCACCTTCATGTAGCGCGGCGGCTCATGGGGCGGGTACTTGGGCAGGTTTATCGGCTCGCCATTAAAGAACACGTCATGGATAAAGCGCGCCGAATAG
>NZ_LWFX01001471.1:0-1304 GCF_001635175.1 Alcanivorax sp. HI0083
GTTGACGCGGCGCAGCAGGTCCACGCCCTTGCGGGCGTCAAAGGTGACCACGTCGCGCAGGGGAATGGCTTCGCCCTGATTGGTGATGATGGGCAGGCGTTCGATGGCGCTGAAGCGTCGACGTTCGCTGTCCGGCAGCATCACCCGCACTTCCACTTCCTCGTCTTCTTCGTTGTAGAGCTGCGCCAGGCTGCCGTCGAAGGCGGAGCGCAGCTGGCTGGCCACGTCGCTGAGGGTCAGCCCCAGAGCGCGGCCCTGGGCGGTGAGCTGAAAGGTCAGCTGTTCCTTGCCGTAGGGCAGGTCGTCATCCACATTGCTGACGCCGGAAAACTCGTTGAGGCGTTCCTGCAGGGCCAATGAGGCGGCTTTCAGGGTGAGAGCATCGCTGCCGGTGAGTTTGACTTCGATGGGTTTGCCCGGGGGGCCGGCTTCGGCCTGGGATATGGTCAGCTGATCCAGGCCTGCCGGCAGGGAGAGTTTTTCGCGCCAGGCGTCGACCAGTTGATCGTTGGAGATGTCCCGGTCCGAGCCGGTGTAGACCTCCACCACCAGGGTGCCGTATTCATCACCGAACTTGTCCTGGCGCCCGCCGATATTGGGGAAGCCGGCGGCGGCGCCGTGGTGGCTGATGATGGTGTGGACCAGATGCCCGCCCAGTTCCTCGTTGGTTTCTTCCAGGGTGTGTTCCAGCTCGGCCAGGAAGTTGTCCACCTGTTGTTTGTCGGTGCCGGAGGAAAACTCCACCACGGCACGCAGCTGGTCGCCATCCACCGGTGGGAAGAAGGTGAACTTGAGCCAGCCGGTGGCCACCAGTGACAGGGCGACAATAAAGGCGCAGACGGCCGACACGCTGACCAGTTTGCGGTGGTCGATGGACCATTCCACCAGGGGGCGGAAGCGCTCATCCCGGAAACGATTGAAACCGGCGTCGATGCGTTCGCGCAGGCCACTGGCCTTGACCTCAATGCCGCGAAAACTGTGGTGCAGGTGGCCGGGCAGCACCAGAAAACATTCCATCAGGGAGGCGAGGATCACACAGATCATCACGAAGGGAATGTCGAAAGCGATCTTGCCCATGGCGCCGCCCATCATGCCCAGCGGCAGGAAGGCGGCGATGGTGGTGGTGGACGATGCCACCACTGGCCAGAACATGCGCCGCGCACCCCCCAGGGCCGCGCGCTGGGCGGATTCGCCCTGCTGCAGATGGGTGAGGGTGTCTTCGCCCACCACGATGGCGTCGTCCACGATCAGGCCCAGGGCCAGAATCAGGCCGAACAGGCTGATCATGTTGATGGTGCCGCCGA
>NZ_LWFX01001472.1:0-1422 GCF_001635175.1 Alcanivorax sp. HI0083
GCCACCGGATGAGCCGGCAGTGCTGGGCGTGGCCATGAACGAAATCTTCGTGCCGATCCTGAAAAAACAGTTCCCGGAAATTGTGGACTTCTACCTGCCCCCGGAAGGCTGCTCCTACCGCATGGCGGTGGTGACCATGAAGAAGCAGTACCCGGGCCATGCCAAGCGGGTAATGATGGGCGTGTGGTCCTTCCTGCGCCAGTTCATGTACACCAAGTTCGTGATTGTCTGCGATGACGACGTCAACGCCCGCGACTGGAAAGACGTGATCTGGGCCATGACCACCCGCATGGACCCGGCCCGCGATACCGTGATGATCGAAAACACCCCCATCGACTATCTGGACTTCGCTTCTCCAGTGGCCGGGCTGGGCTCCAAAATGGGCATGGATGCCACCAGCAAGTGGGCCGGTGAAACCACCCGCGAGTGGGGCCGCGCCATCGCCATGGACCCCGCCGTGAAAACCCGGGTGGATGAAATGTGGGCATCCCTGGGTATCGATACCCCGGAATAACCCCCGGGGTGGGCGCCGCATCACATCACAACAGTGGCGCCCAAACACAAATGTGGTACGATCGTACAAAACAAAGATAACAAGGTCGCCCATGTCCGCTTTTTCGTCACTGAATCGCCGTGCTTTCCTGAAATCCCTGGCCGCCACCGGCGCCCTGGGCTCAATGGGCCCCGGCCAACTGCTCGCCAGCACCGGCAACGCGCCCGCCTGGCAAAACTGGTCCGGTAACCAGAGCGCCAGCCCTCGACAACTGGTGTACGCCACCGATGAAAACGTGGTGCGCAACACCATGCGCAACAGCACCGGCATCCTGCGGGCTTTCGGCGGCAGCCACTCTTTCAGTGGCATCGTGCCCACCGACGACACCCTGATCTCCCTGGAGCCCATGGCCGGACTGCGTGGCACTGACGGCAACGTATTCCGTTACGGTGGCGGCACCCGGCTGGCCATGGCCAGTGCCATGGCCTACGAACAGGGCTACAGTTTTACCAATGAACCGGACATCAACCTGCAATCCCTGGCCGGAGCCATTGCCACCAGCACCCACGGCACCGGGCTGGGCCTGCAAAGCCTGTCCGGGCAAGTGGATTCCTTGCGCCTGATCACCCCCGACGGCGAAGCGCTGGAATTAACCGCCACCGATGGCGACACCTTTCTCGCTGCCTGCTGTAACGTGGGCGCCCTGGGAGTGGTCACCGAAATCGGTTTTCGCCACGAACCGGCCTTCCGGCTGGAAGAACACACCTGGACCTTGCCGCTTCGTGAGGCCATGGATTTTGTGGAGAAGGAAAAAAACAACTTCCGCCACATCGAATTCTTCGCCTTCCCGCTGGGCGATCAGGCCATCGTCAAGACCATGGAGATCACCACGGATCCCCAGGACAGCCCCACCCGTGCCGACGA
Organism: Alcanivorax sp. HI0083; assembly: GCF_001635175.1. NCBI lineage: Bacteria > Pseudomonadati > Pseudomonadota > Gammaproteobacteria > Oceanospirillales > Alcanivoracaceae > Alcanivorax > Alcanivorax sp. HI0083. The sequence continues at coordinate 1,418 of NZ_LWFX01001472.1, forward strand.
CAACG
>NZ_LWFX01001473.1:0-1503 GCF_001635175.1 Alcanivorax sp. HI0083
TTCCACAGGCCATTGATCCGGCGCATGTCGCGGGTGCCGGTTTCGTGGTCAATAATCCCCGCCGCCATAAACAGGCTGGCCTTGAAGGTCGCGTGGTTGATGATATGGAACACCGCTGCCACCGCCGCCAGCTCACTGTTGAGACCGAACAGCAAGGTAATCAGGCCCAGGTGGCTGATGGTCGAATACGCCAGCAGCCCCTTCAGGTCATGCTGGAACAGCGCCACCGCGGCCCCCCATAGTAAGGTCGCCATGCCCGCCAGGGTGACAATTTCGAACCACAGGTCAGTACCCGCCAGCGCCGGGTACAAACGCGCCAGCAGGAACACCCCGGCTTTTACCATAGTGGCCGAATGCAGGTAGGCGCTCACTGGCGTGGGCGCGGCCATGGCATGGGGCAACCAGAAATGGAACGGGAACTGGGCGCTCTTGGTAAAGGCCCCCAGCAACACCAGACACAGAATCAGCGGGTACAACTCACTGCCGCGGATCAGGTCGCCGCTGGCCAGCACCTCGGTCAGTGAGAACGACCCCACCACATCGCCGATCAACAGCACCCCGGCCAGCAGCGCCAGGCCGCCCATGCCGGTGACCGTCATGGCCATGCGCGCGCCCTTGCGCGCGCCGGTCTGGTGGCCCCAAAAGCCGATCAGCAGGAAGGAACTGAGGCTGGTCAGCTCCCAGAACACCACCAGCAACAGCAGGTTGTCACTGGTGACCACCCCGAGCATAGCGCCCATAAAGAGCAGCAAATAAGCATAGAAACGCCCGGCCTTCTCTTTCGCAGAGAGGTAATAGCGGGCATAGAGAATCACCAGCAGGCCGATGCCCAGCACCAGAATGGCGAACAGCAAGGCCAGGCCATCCAGGCGGAAGGCCAGCGACAGATCCAGCGAGGGAATCCAGCGCAGGGTGCTGTGCAGGGTTTCCCCGGCAAACACCTGGCGAGCCGGGTTAAAAAGCAGTGCCAGCGCCAGGGCCGGCAACGCCGCCGCCCCGCAGGCCAGCAAGGTGCGGTTCCCCGTCACGCGTTCCACCAATGGTGGCAGAAACGCACCCAGAAAGGGCAACATCACCACAAAAGCAAGATTCATAGTCAATCCGTTGTCATTGTCACAAGGGCGGCAACCCGCCCGTTAGCTTGAACAGGGTAACTCAGAAAGACAATGACAACGGCGGATCAGGAAAATACGGACGCCGCCCCCGGCGCGGGCACTGGGACAGGGTGATGCAACAAGGCTGGACCAGAGAAGCGGTCATGGCATCCGTATTGATGAAATGGGACACCGAGTATGCCATGGGCGGGCGGCGGGTGCGATACGGGACAGGGGCGAGTTTAAAGTTCAAAGTTCAAAGTTGAAACGCGGTCTCAGGCCGAGGGAATTGCCCGCCCCTCTCCGCGATCACCGGTAATGGCGCGGGCACACCACATGAAACCCTTGAGAGCCCCTCCCGCGCTTTTGAACTTTCAACTTTAAACTTTCAACTCGCCTCCCCCGCCCT
>NZ_LWFX01001474.1:0-1164 GCF_001635175.1 Alcanivorax sp. HI0083
GGGCGCGATGGACATGGTCGGGCTGGCCAGAAAGCGCGGGCGGGAATACTCGCTCCATAACCGGGTGGAACCGGTACGCTGGGTGTTGATGCGAATGGCGGTGCTTACGCTGTCGTTATCGTCGGTGCGGGTAATCCTGACGCGCTGCCCCGGAAGCACGTAGGCCCCCAGCGCAGTGAAATGGTCGCCTTTAACGGTGACGCTGGGGCGCTGTGTTGAGGTAGCTGGCGCCGCCGCCATGGGCTCACTGAAGCTACCCAGATCCGGCTGGGCGGGCTGGACTCCACGCAAGTATTGCACGCTGTAATCCGCATAGAGTGCCCGCATGAAATCCCCTACCGGAGCCACGTTTTTGTTCATGGGATAAGCAATCTGTTCACGCCATACATCACCCAGTAACACCAACAGCTTTAACAGGGTATGTCCGCGCTCGGCAAACAACGGGCGCCCTTGGCGATCCAGGTTACCGAGCATGCCGCGCAGCTGGTTGGCACCATCCAGCAAGGCCGTTTTCAAGGCCGCATAGTTATCGCAATTGCCATCGGCAAGGCTATCGCAATAATCAAAATTCACCGGGAAGTCCTGGTGATAGAAATGTTCCAGAGCGGTCTTGATCGGGTTATCCACCTGAATGGCAGAAAGCATCTGTTGCGCAGAAGACCAATCCAGGGTGTCTTCCACAAAGTAGTTCCCCGGGTAACTGCCCAGTGCCATGCCCAACTCGCCGAGCATCGCCTCACCCAACGGGGAACTGTTCCACACCCGGGTATGAATATAGACAACCCCCAGGCCCTGTTGACGGGCCTCAACCAGTAACGCCTGCAGGGCCTGCTCATCGCCTGCAGCAGGACGGTCACTGACCAACAGCACCTGACTTCCCGCAAGACAACTGGCCGGTAACCCGGTGGGGCAGGAAATCTGATCGGCTTTCGGCAATTGCACCGACAGCCACTCACTCAGGCCACTGGCATTGATCCCTGCCAGGGAAACCTGTCCGGGTGACGCCCCTCCCCCCAGCCACGTCAGCAGGCTGCGCGCAAATGCGTCCATGCCAGCGGCGTCAGCTCGGGGCTGATAGAACTCGAACCCGATCCCGGCGGCTCTTTGCCCGGCAATCTCCACCGCACTGGCAAAAGAGTGCCCCGAATCACTGCCACGCAGCAG
>NZ_LWFX01001475.1:0-17881 GCF_001635175.1 Alcanivorax sp. HI0083
TTCTTCACTCATAAGTGTAGCTGCCGCCGTACGAGCTTGCTCAACAGCGTTAGCGACTGATTCAAGACGCTGCCTTTTGTCGAAGAACAGATTATGATGGCGGGTACAATCTCCTATCGCCAGAATGTCTGGGTCATCGGTGCGGGTAAATTCATCGACGACAACGCCATCATCGCAAAGCAGGCCAGCATTTTCAGCCAAGGCCGTTTCTGGTATGACACCAATCGAAACGAGAACGATGTCCGCTGACACCTTACCCCCATCGGCCAAGGTCACACCATTCACGCACCCTTGATCATCTGATTCAAAACCAATTACGGCCGCCCCCAGACGAACATCGACTCCTGCACTCGTGTGTTTGGCGTAGAGAAATTCAGATATCTCTGGCCCAGTAACACGCTGCATTAAGCGCTCGGCAGCTTCCAAGACAGTAACTTTAACACCTTGCTTAGTCGCACTGGCAGCCACTTCAAGTCCGATATACCCGCCCCCCACGATAACCAGGCGTTTGCCGGGTACTAGCTCACGACGCAGGGCATCTGTGTCCTCGATACCATGCAAATAATGAATACCTTTCAAGTCTGAACCCCGCACGTTAAGACGGCGGACATGTGAGCCAGTGGCCAAGACCAGTTGGTCGTACTTTAAAGTGCTTTGATCTGACAAAATGAGGCTTTTGTCGTCTCTGTTAATCTGTTCTACGCGCACGCCGAGCTGTAATTGCTGCCCCGCATTCTCGTAGATTGAAGGCGGTTTAAGGTATAAAGACGCCTTATCAACCTCCCCCGCGAGATAATTCTTGGACAAGGGCGGTCGCTGATAGGGAGGGTGCAGCTCTTCGCTAACCATAACCACTTTGTGAGGGTATTTTTTTTGCAGCAAGGCGGTCAAAAGTGTTCCTGCTGCGTGTCCACCACCAATAATGACGGTGACCTCTTTATTTTTGTTAATCATAACCTGTCTCTTTCTATGCATACTGAAACCGAGTTACCCACAAAAACTTCATGAATAACTATAACTTGCAACATCAGCCGAGCTAAACACATGATGCCTAAACTCCAGCCACCGCGGCGTCCTCAAGTATCATATCTGCCCCTTTCTCTCCAATCATGGTCGCCGGCTGATTGGTATTCCCGCCAACCAGGGTTGGCATGATAGACGCATCAACTACCCGCAACGACTGCAAGCCACGCACACGGAGACGAGGGTCGACCACTGCCATATGATCAATCCCCATCTTACAAGTGCCGACCGGGTGGTATGCGGACTCACCATTACGGCGCACCCACTCGGTGAGACTCGCGTCATCCTGTATTTCCAGCCCTGGTGAAATTTCTACATCCTGATGAATATAAAGTGCACGCTGGGACAAAATATTACGAACAAGCCGAACACCACGAATGAGTTGTTCGACATCGGCAGGGTCAGCCATGTAATTGGGGTCAATCAATGGTGCAGCGAGCGGATCAGCACTGTGTAAACCAATGCGGCCCCGGGACAAGGGCCTGAGCCCATAGATCATTACAATGTAGCCATATCCACTCATTGCAATTTTCATGTCACGGCCGTGATCAGCGTACAGCATTGGCCCAAAGTGCAATTGCAGATCAGGTATCGGTTGCTCTGCTTGGGAGCAGATGAATCCGCCTGCCTCAGCGCCATTGCTAGACAGCACACCTCGACGACCGCTCAGGTATTGCATTAAGGCCCGCCCCCCGTTCAACCAATAGCTAGGATGCATCGATATTCCCTGTCGGCTTCGCGATCTGACCCGTACAAAAACGTCAACATGATCTTGAAGATTACGCCCCACCCCCTCCAGCGAATGACGCAGCTCAATGCCATGTCGAGCAAGCTCCTCGCGGGGGCCGACACCTGACAGCATAAGCAGTTGTGGCGAGTTGAATGCACCGCCGCATAGGATAACCTCCCGCTTGGCATGAGCTCTAACCAAACTTTTTGCGTGGCGATACTCGACACCAATAGCGCGAGCCCCATCAAACAGCACGCGGGTAACATGTGCATCGCTGCGAATGGTCAAGTTAGATCGACCCTCAGCAGGCTCAAGATAAGCACGCGCATTACTGCAACGGGAACCATCCTTCTGATAGGTGTAGTAATAGCCGACGCCTTCCTGATCAGGGCCGTTGAAGTCCCGATTGCGTCGATACCCCGCCTGTACTGATGCCTCGACAAACGCCGTACTCAACGGGTTTGTATAACGCCGCTCCGCCACATTGAGAGGGCCATCCTTACCATGGAATACTGCCGTACCCGGCACCGTCTCAGGCTCGTAATGTTCTGACTTACGAAAATACGGCAGCACCTCGGCGTATGACCAACCGTGACACCCCTGCCGTGCCCACTCGTCGTAATCCCTGGCGTGACCACGGATATAGACCTGGGCGTTAATCCCGCTCGAACCGCCAAGCATCTTGCCCCGCGGCTGGAACAACGAACGACCGTACATGTGACGCTGTGGCTCGGTATAGAACTGCCAGTTGAAACGGCGACTGAACATCAACTGCAAAAATCCCAGCGGCGTGTTGACGAAAGGGTTGCGGCGACTCTCCGGCCCGGCTTCGAGTAGCAACACCGAATAGAGGCCACTCTCGGACAAACGATTGGCTACCGCGCACCCTGCCGAGCCAGCGCCCACAACGATATAGTCGAATTCTTCAGTCGCCAGCCCGGTCAAACTTTTCATTAATTTTTTGCCGTCAGTTTGACCATCAACTTCGAATAACCGCGCACGAAGTTGGACTGTACACGCTCCGGCTCGCCAACCACTTCGATATTTTCGAAGCGCTTGAGCAGTTCTTCCCACAAAATGCGCAATTGCAGTTCGGCCAGGCGGTTACCCATACAACGATGAATACCGTAGCCAAAAGAAATATGGTTGCGTGCATCCTTGCGATCAATAATGAGTTGATCGGGGTTGTCAAACTTGCGTTCGTCTCGATTACCTGAGGCATACCACATTAACACCCGGTCCCCTTTCTTGATGGTCTGGCCACGAAGTTCTACGTCCTGTGTCGCGACCCTGCGCATGTTGGCCAGTGGAGTTTGCCAACGAATGATTTCCGAAACCATGTTCGGAATCAGGTCCGGATTAGCCTTCAGCTTGGTGAACTCCTCGGGGAATTGATTCAAGGCCAAGACACCACCGCTCATGGAATTCCTTGTGGTGTCATTGCCGCCAACGATGAGCAGAGCCAGATTCCCGATAAACTCCATCGGCCGATTGATCAGGTCTTTTGTGTCGTCGTTGCTCTGCAACATATTGATCAAGTCAAAACCGGGTTCTTCGCCGGCTGCACGACGTGCCTCCTTGTCTCGCCACAGCCTTGAGAACGCCCTCGCCATGTCTGCCGCATCGTCAAACATGACATCTGGGTCGGTAAATTCGCCACCCGTGGCAGATGCCGCACCGGACAAGCGATCAGACCATTCAACGAGTTTATGGCGGTCTTCATAAGGGAAATCCAGCAGTGTAGCCAGCATGCGGCCAGTCAGCTCTTTGGATACTGCAGGCACCCAGTTGAAGGGTTTATCCAGCGGCAGGCTGTCTAGCACTTCGGCTGCTCGGGACCGGATTAAACCTTCCATTTCCTTAAGGTTTTTTGGCGCTACCACACCCTGCACCGCCCGACGTTGCACATCATGCTTGGGCGGATCCATGGCGATAAACATTTCCACCGATAGTCCGTCCGGTGGATCACCCAGAATAATTTGCGGTTCAGAGGAGAACAGTTCGTGACTCTTGTCCACGAACAAAATATCTTCATAGCGAGTTATCGACCAGAAAGGCCCGAATGGACTCTTCTTCTGGTAGTGTACCGGAGCTTCATCTCGCAGCCGCTTAAAATAGGCCCGCCACTGATCTTGTCGATACAAAAAAGGGTTGCTGGTGTCGATATCTTCGAGTGCCAAGGTGTTGACATCAGGCAAGGAGGTTTCGACGAATTCCATTTGTGTGGATCGAGAACCCACTGTCTTTCTCTTCGCCTTCATCAGCATTTTCATCGTTTTAATCTGAAAATGCATCGGCACCACTTTGGACGAGGCGTTGAATACTTTTGTCTGAAACGCATTGCTTGATCTTGTTTTTGTTGACATAGCATTCTCCCTGTTTACATCTGGAATTCAGGCAAATGCACGGTCATACCGTCCATCGCCTCAGTAATTTCTACCTGACACCCCAGGCGCGAGGTTCTCGCCCGCTCCGGGGTCATGGACAACATCTGTTCTTCTGCGTCACCAACCCTTCCGGTCTTGCCGAACCACTCATCGGGAACAATCATGTGACAGGTACCACAGGCGCATTCGCCGCCGCAGTCACCGTCAATACCTGGAACGGCGTTATCAACGGCGATTTGCATTAGCGTAGAACCCACCCCGAACTCCGTAACATGCTCGGTGTCGTCATGTTCAATAAAGATAATTTTTCCCACAGCGTGTCTCCTAGCATTTATATCTACCTTGAAGATTGGCTATGTGTCGGAACACCGACGAGGACATTTCTTGACAGACCGGGGACATTTAAAGACAGTTACCGCATTCCGAGGAATCGCTGATGGCAATAACGACGCTCAAACAGGGTTTGAAAAACGTGGATGCGGATATCCCGTCGAACTACTCACGCCTTATCGCCCGAGAACTTGGCTTGAGTGTACGAGAACTCCCTAGCCTCTTGCGCAACACGGGTGTAGATGTCGAACAATTACTCAAAGATGAAAGCTTGCTCACTGCAACCCAGCAGATTCAGATCTTGCGTAATGCTTTAGATTTATCCGGCAAACCAGAGTTCGGGTTACGGCTGGGCAGGCGTCTCACCCCCGCAACCCATGGGGTGATGGGATTTGTTGCTAACAGCAGCCCCGACCTTTATACCGCGCTGCAAGCCGTTCACACTTTCCTGCCTACCCGGGCGAGCTTTATTCAAGTGGACTTGCAGCGGGCTGAGGACTACCTGGAATGCGTTGTAAACTTCCAAGTACCGATGGAAAATGATGTGGAGCGCTGCCTGGAAGATACTGTGATCAAGGCTTTTTTCGAAATCGGCGAGTTCATCGTAGGCCGCCCTCTATATGAATCTGAAGTCCACTTCCCTCATCCAGCTCCCGTCTACCAGGGCATGTACCGTGAGTATTTACCAGGCAAGGTTTACTTTAACTCCGATCACTTCAAGCTAAAATTGGCAATGGGGTTGTGTCGAAAACCGAACGCATCGGCCAATCATGAAAGCTATCATCTAGCCTTTCAGCAGTGCGAATCCATGCTTGCGCGTCTTCAGAGTCCTGAACCGGACTATCGGACTCGGTTACAGAAAATGATGCTGTCCCGGCCACCCGGAACACTTAGTGAAGAAGAGGCGGCTGCCTCTCTCTTTATAAGCAAGCGCACCCTGGCACGGAAACTCAAAAATGAGAACAGCAGTTTCAGGAAGATTCGCGAGGAGGTACTATCGAAGCAAGCAGTAAGCTATTTGTGCAATAGCCAGCTGTCCGTCGAAGCCACCGCCACACTGTTGAATTATCACGACACGGCGAGCTTCAGACGGGCATTTAAACGCTGGTTTGGTCAGACACCCGATCAATACAGGCAGCATGCAGGTTAGTGTTTATAAACAGACTGCACTCACAATCAGCAGCGAGTACGGCCATCAGTTCTCACTGAATAGCAACGTCTACCGCTTGAGCACACCATCCTTAATTACCGTCCACACAAAATCTCCGACATCCTTCACCGTATATCGCCCCCCCTCATTGAACCACGTTGCTACCCAGTTCAACGCGCCCAGCCCGATAAGACGCAAAAGATCACGATCCACATCAGCACGAATCAGGCCCTGAGAGGACAAAGATTGCAACATGGCAGACCAAAGAAGCTCGTATTTGTCTCGTAGATCAATCATTTCCTGGCGGGACTCACCATGCAAGGAGCGCCATTCAAAAAGGAGGACATAGACCATATCCGACCCACCAACCAGCAACTCAAGGTGAGCATTGATCCCCTGACGCAACTGCTCAAGCGGCTCACTTTCCCCCCGAATGGCCTCAGACAAGGCCGTAGACGCTTGCTCAAGCGCAAGGCGCATCAAGTCGACCAGAATGCTTTCCTTGGAGGGGTAACGGTAATGCAAGCTGCCAGGCAGCATGCCACAAGCCTCGGCGATTTCTTTAACGGTGGTTTTATCGAACCCCTTTTGACGAAATAGACGAGCTGCAGCACCGAGCACAAACACTCGATCCGCCTCCGCCACCGGCGTTACCTGATTTTTCTTTCTTCCCACAAGGCACTCCCATGCTGTAAGCCTTTGATTCTAGCATTCCTTTTAAAGTCGGCCCAGCCTTCCTGGCCGATGGCACTATTCGATCTATACAGATAAAAACACGCTGTCTACCTTATAATCTTGAATTTGGTTGGTCATACAAATAAAGTCCAATGAATGCACTTTACTTGGGAGCGATCCAATGGCTCTGGCAAACCGCAAGATTGGTTACGACGAGGTTGTAACCCGTGACATTCACTTTCCCATGAACATCGAAAACGTGGCTCGCCACTGGTTTCGCAACGACCCGTGGTCCACTCACTGGATGAATGCCATTCTCGCCGCCGTCCCCGACGGTGAACGCTGGGTGATGAATTCTGCAAGACGGCAGCTTGGCAAGCTTGACGATCCAGAAGTGCTGAACGCAGCTAAAGAATTCATTCGCCAGGAGCGCATTCATGCTCGTGAGCACGATGAAATGAACGCCATCGGCGTGCAACACGGGGTTCCCATCGACAAGGTTGAAGGCGTGTTCAAGCTGATCCGTAAGCAACTCCAACACCGCCTCAGTGACGATATGCAGAGCTCCATCGCAGCGGCGTTTGAACATTTCACGGCCATTATTTCCTCGGTACTGCTTGAGCACCCGGAGCTGTTTGACGAAACCCACCCGGATTTGCGTGCCATGCTCTACTGGCACTTTGTCGAAGAAACCGAGCACAAGAGCGTCAGTTATGACGTCTTCGTCGATGCCAGTGGTGGTGGCTACCGCAGTTACCGACTGCGTATCAGTGGCATGCTACTGGCCATTGCCCTGGGCTTCCCCATTATGATCGGCAACCAGACCTATCTGCTCTACAAGGATCGTCAAATTCTGAATTTGTGGTCCGCCGCCAAAATGACCAAAGTCCTGTTCTGGCGTCCCGGCATTCTTTCCAAGGTACTCGCTGGCGTGCCCCCCTATTTCTCCCCCACTTTCCACCCGTGGGATGACGATAACCGTGATGTAATCCGGATCTGGAAACGCGCCTACGAAAGAACTGGCGACCCTCATAAGGCCTATCAAGCGCTCAGAGACCACCGAGCCAACAATGTACACGGTACATTCGAAACGCCACAACCTGAACCCGCATGGGGGCAGGCATGAAAAAGAAACCCTTGCACCCGTCAACTCAGGCGGCAGCTGTCATCACCGGGGCGGGTAGCGGCATCGGTCGTAGCTTTGCTTACGAAGTTGCCCGTCGAGGCGGTTCGGTACTGTGTGTCGATATCAATGAAGAGCGCGCCGAACAGGTGGCGATCAGCCTGCGAGCACTCGGTACTCACGCGGTAGCCCTGGGGTGTGATGTCGGCGATGAAAAACAGATGGCATACCTGGCGGAAAATGCCGAGCCTTTGCTCGGCAGGCCGGTAACCCTGGTAATCAACAACGCCGGCGTCGGCCTCGGTGGCCCAATCGGCGAGGTGTCACTTGAAGATTGGCACTGGTGCATGAACGTCAATCTATGGGGAGTTATTCACGGCTGCCATTATTTTGCCCCTCAGCTTCGCGATCTGGGCTATGGAGGCATCATCAATGTGGCCTCTGCTGCCGCATTCGGGTCCGCCCCGGAAATGGCCGCCTACAACGTCACCAAGGCGGGGGTGCTGGCCCTGTCCGAAACGCTGTCTTCTGAACTGACCGGTACCGGCGTAAAAATCACGGCCCTGTGCCCAACCGTGGTCCCGACCAATATCGTCGAGAATGGGCGCCTGCCTGAACGTCGCCGTGACTTTGCCCGTTCAGCGATGACCCGCTATGCCCTCACCAACGCCGACCAGGTGGCCCGACAGACCCTCAGTGCCCTTGATCGAGGTGAGCTTTACATGCTGCCACAAATTGACGGCCGGCTTGCCTGGCGGTTGAAACGCCTGACGCCACGACTATACGCCCGCGCGATTGGCGAAGCTTACAGAATGCTGGCTGATTAAACCGCATTAGTGGAAACGAAACACGCAAGGAATTCAATATGGCCTCCATTCCTACAACAATTTTGAAGCTACTTTTTCGCGCCGGCATGAAGCGTGATATACGCGACCCGGACAAACTGGTAAGACATCTTCGCAGGGTGATGAACGCGCCTTTGGCCCCCTCTCTGCTGCCACGCGGAGTGCGACTCAAGCGAGGCAAGGTTGCAGGAATAGCTGGCCACTGGCTAGGCACCGCAGACCCACAAATCACCATACTCTACCTGCATGGTGGCGCCTTCATCGGCGGGCGGCTTGATACCTATCACCACTTTTGTGGCCGTTTGGCTCACGCCCTGAATGCGCGGGTCTTTCTTCCGGATTACCGACTAGCCCCTGAGCACCCCTTCCCGGCAGCAACGGATGACGCCTTTAATGTGTATCGTGAACTGATCGCAGACCCTCGCCCTGTGGTCATTGCGGGAGACTCTGCGGGAGGCAACCTGACGTTAGTCACATTGCTGCGTGCCCGTGATCAGCTGCTGAAAATGCCGGCTTGCGCCCTCGCCATTTCGCCGGCATCGGATGCGCGAGGCACCCTGATGTCCAGACAGGCGAATAGCGACAGCGATACCATGCTTTCCCATGGCATGATTGAGGTGGCAACGGATATCTATCTGGCCGGCGCGGACCCCGCTCACCCGTATGCCTCACCAATCACCGCGGATTTCACCGGCTTGCCCCCTCTACTTTTCACTGTCAGTAGCGAAGAGTGTCTGCGCGACGATACCCATGCAGCAGCACAATGCGCGCGAGATGCGGGGGTGCCCGTGCAGGTTCTGGAGCGCGATGATATGCCGCACGTGTGGCCCGTATTCACCTTTTTGCTACCAGAGGCAAAGCAGGACTTCCCTACCATCGTCCGAATTCTGGAAAAGTATCTGACCAGCAATAACGTCGGCAAAGCCCCATCCCAAACGGTCAATGCTAGCGATAGCGCCATAGTTGAGGTTGCATCATGAATATGGCTGCTGTTGCAATCCATAACCCTCGTCCCAGCGTTACTCCTGATCATGAAGTCATTATCATCGGCGCGGGAATTTCTGGAATTGGTGCGGCAATCCAGCTGCGTGCCGATGGCATCAAAGATATCTTGATCCTTGAGCGAAGCAAGGATGTGGGAGGAACCTGGCGCGACAACCGTTATCCGGGAATCGCTGTCGACATTACCTCGTTTACCTATTCATTTTCCTTCGAACAAAACGCAAATTGGTCTCGCGTTTTTGCGCCGGGAAACGAGCTTTACCAGTATACAAGACAGGTAACAAGCAAGTATGGCATCTACCCACTGATTCGCTTTGGTGTCGAAGTCGCTAGCGCCCGTTTTGATCTCGACAGCCATGTCTGGTTGATCGATCTTACGGATGGCAGGCGACTTAGTGCACGCCATATTGTCTCGGCCTGTGGCGGTTTGATATCACCCAAGATGCCAGATATTGAAGGGCTTGATACGTTCCAGGGCAATGTCATTCACACTGCACGCTGGCCAGATGACCTTGATCTTAGTGACAAGCGAGTAGCGGTAATAGGCACTGGCGCCACTGCAGTGCAACTGATTCCGAAAATTGCCGGCAAGGCCCGCCAATTGGATGTCTACCAGCGCACCCCCATCTGGGTACTGAAAAAACCCGATCATAGCCTGCCCGGCTGGCTCAAGACTCTGTTCCGAACCGTACCGGGCCTGCAACGCACCCTTCGGGGCGCCACCGATACCGCCAGTGAAACCCTGATGGTGCTTTCAGCAATTTATTATCGCCAGGCCCCCTGGCTGGTCCGCATGTGCGAAAAGGCGGGCATAAACAACTTGCGCGAACAACTGCCCAACCGCAAAGACCTGTGGGAGAAACTGACACCGAAATACGGCTTCGGCTGTAAAAGACCAACCTTCTCCAACGACTATTTCCGCACCTTCGGCCGGGACAACGTCGAGCTGGTGACGACGCCGATCAAACGCATCACCTCCCGTGGCATCACCACCGAAGACGGCCGCTCACGACGCATAGATACCTTGATCCTCGCCACCGGTTACAAAACCTTCGAGAAAGGAAATATTCCCTCGTTCGACGTCATCGGCAGCAACAACATCAATTTGGGCGATTTCTGGCATGACTACCGTTACCAGGCCTATGAAGGGTTGACCATTCCGGGCTACCCGAACTTTTACATCATGCTCGGTCCCTATGCCCTTATCGGCACCTCTTACTTCAAGATGGTCGAAGGGAATGCCATCCACCTCTCTCGCTGTATTCGCGAAGCCAACCGACGTGGAGCCAGCCAAGTGGAAATACGTCAGTCCGTCCATGACGCGTATTTCCGCAATATCCAGAAACGCCAGCAAAACACCGTGTTCCTTAACCACAACTGCGCGCTGTCGAACAGTTATTACTTCGACCATCATGGTGACGCGCCAATGCTGCGGCCCTCTACCTCTCTGGAAATGCTGTGGCGAGCCAAGCATTTACCGATGGATCACTACCGGTTCAGTGTACTGGCCGGGCACACTCCCAGCAGACACGACGGCGGGAGACAAGCCTGTGAGCCACATCCCCAGCTGCCAGAGAAGGGCATTCCGGCAAAACAAACAGATAACAATTCTCAGTGACTGTGCCAGAGAAAGTGTGGAGCCTGCTTGTACATGTCACGCCAGCAGAGCTCTCCAGATCCAGTTGACCGTGCGCTTTAGCGCTGCCCAGGAGGCGTTACACCACTCGATAACCCATGCCTGGTCAGCAACAGAACACGGCATCTCGTCATAGACGACGACTGGGCGTCACGCATTAATGTGTGACATTACCGGAGCGCCAGAGCACAACGTCATTACAGTCATGGACACAGACAGCTAAGCCTGAGACCAATATTGGTTGTTTAACCAAACAAACAGAAAATCAGAACAACTCACCATCTATAACCAGAACAGCCCCCTTTAGGAGCCTGAAATGTCTGCAAAAAAAACAAAACGGTTACCTCTCCTTTTCTTCACGTGCACTACAGCATTGCTCTCACCCGGCTTGGCCATTGGCGGTGCTGGCGACGGAGCGAGCACTTATGGGCTAGGCCCGATGAATGCCGGCACTGCCTTGGCATTCAGTCCTTTTGCATCCAACAGCTGGTCGGTGTACTACAACCCGGCCGCCATGGCCCGCTCCCCGGAGGGCGAACTGGGAGTCATTGTGCAGTATGGCGACCAGGAATTACGTGCCAAATCACTGGGAGGAACAGACCCTTTGGAGCGAGAGAATGATATCCTCTCTGACACCAGTTCCGAACTATTATTAATCGGCTTCAAAAGCCGCGTCGCCGGCATTTCCAGCATCGACAAGCCCATTTACTTTGGCCTGAACGTGGGTGTAGACCAATACACATCCAACCTATTGCCCTATCAGGCCAATACCAGCCAGAAAGGGCAGTTTCTACGCTATGAATCTCAGCCACTTTATCTCGCCTTTGGTGGCGCTATCAGCAACGTCCTGAGGGGCGTTGACGTCGGCGCATCAGCACGTCTTACCCTCCAGGCCAAAGCCAACCTGGAAGCAGTTTCAGACCTTGGCGGCAACACAGACTCTGAAAAACTTTCCCTGGAAGCCTCTCCATCCCTATCACCGGCACTAGGTATCAATATCCGCTCTGGAGAAATGTTTTGCGGTACAAGCGAGTGCATGCCTTTTGGAATGGATAAGATGGAGCTGGCTCTTTTCTGGCGGGGGGAAAGTAGCTATGAGGTATCCGTGGATGCCAATGTGGTTGTGCCGGGAGTTATCCCTGAACCAGGCCTGAGCCTAGCGCTTAGTACAATTGATACCTATCAACCTGAAGTTCTCGGCGCAGCCATTTTGCTTCCCGTTGGCAAATTCGAATTGACGGCAGGCATTGAGCAGCACAATTGGTCTGCGCTTGAAAGCGAGTTTGCCGACGATACTATTCGCGATCAGGCTAATCTAGCGTTTGACGACATCACCATTCCCCGAATTGGCGTTAGCTATCAGTGGTCGGAGTCCATGAAACTCTTTGCCGGCGCAGCCCTGGAGGACTCACCTTTAAAATCCAGCCGATCCCAGGACGTTAACTATCTTGACACCGATAAAAAGGTTTTCGGTCTGGGTGCCAGCTACCGTCTGTCCAGCGCGCCAATAATAGATATGCCATTAGAACTCTCCTTCGCTTACCAGTATCAAATGCTGGATGAAGCTGATTTCGAATTGACCTCCATCAACTCTTCCACCGATCCAGCCCCTTATGAAACGGTAAGGGCTGATGGTGAAATAAACGTATTTTCTTCCTCCCTGTCGCTAAAGTTTTAACAACAGGCATGCGATTAATACCAGGAGAAGAGCAATGAATAATAACCCCATCACAATCCACCAGTTTCTGATTAGTCTGGCGGTCGCCATAGCAGCCCTTCTGACCGGGTGCGGTGGCGATCAGGGCGATGTAAGCAATCCCTGGAGCACACCAGAGACATTAATTTTTTCTTACCCTTATCCTGGCCAGACCGAGGTTCCAGCTACCGCGCCAGTAATCCTGCGATTTTCCTCTGCACTTGAGCAAGAGGTTATTGATGACATTGACTCACGCCTACAGCTGGTCAGTGATACTGATGGGAATACCGTCATGGTTGACTATCAGGTGGTAGACAATGGCAGAGGCCTGGCCCTGTATCCTCAATCGCGGCTGGCTCCGGCGGAAGCGTACCATCTGGTTGTCAACGATGATGGCCTTGGAGCCATTGATGATAACTCCGTGGCCCGCGTTCGGTTTCGGACTGCAGGCAGTCAAGCCGGCGCATCGCAAACCATGGGAAGCGGCTCTTTCACCCTGCTTTCAGCCACTCCTCTAGACCAACCGTCATTGCTAGAGCCGATTGATGATGCCAGCCATCCCAACGACATGAGCACCTTCAGGATGTCGTTTAACCAAACGGTTGATCCGACCAGCACAGCATATGGCGAAACCGGATCGGTTCAACTTCGTGACAACCTCGGCAAGTTGGTTCCCGCATCGCTATTTTTGCAGGGTCGTTACCTGACACTGGATCCTGACCAGGATCTGAAACCTGTGGAACACACACTAACGATTGCTGGGCTGCGGGCCCAGACTACCGGTGAACAGTTGCCGGAGTACAATCGGACTTTTGTTCCGGAAGCCACTCTTCCCCGTGCTACATCCGTTCTAAAAGTTGGCAGTCTTGGAGCTGAGCAACCTGGACTAGTGTCAACTTTAACCGGCAACCCGATCAATCAGGTGCCAGTACAATCCTTTGTGCTGGGAGATGAATCATTTACCGGGTTGAGCGGGGATCTAGCTGCAGATCTGGCTTTTGCTCCCAACTTTCCTAATGCCGTTCCACTGCGAGTACCCGCTGGTTCCGTACTCCGAGGCACCCCCGTGGACGTCAATATACTGGGCGAAATACCGTCCGGGCTGGAAACCGGTGAAGTCACCATCACGATACTCAGCGACGCTAATGGGTATCTGATCCCGAATCCATTCAGTGATTCCCCATCGGTTCCCCGCTATGCCCTGCTTAATATGGACGCAGCAATGACTGCAGCAGGTCAAGAGCCCAATGCGGCTCTCAGCCAGAACCTGCTTAATGTGCAGGTAGCGGGTTTAGCCGTTGTAAAGGATGGTGTACTAGTACTAGATGCGGTCAGTGTGGTCGAACCCGAGGTTCTTGGCCTGGAGAAGGCATCAGGCTTGCTCTCATTCCGCATGGAGGCCTATCAAAACCAGCGCCAAGCGCCTGCCCCAAGCCAAGACACTCGACCCTTGCAGCTTCAGTCTTGGGCACCGGGAGAAACGTTCCAACCCAATGCAAGGCCTGGTGACCCCGTTATCCTGAACTTCAACAAACCATTAGACCCAGCTTCAGTGTTCCTTGACGGTGCCGTACAGGTTTCTGTTGATGATGTAGTAAAGACGTACCCAATACGTCACGATGGAGCCACGATCATCATCGGAGGAGATATCCTTCAACACGGAAAAGACATCCAGGTGACCCTGACCAGCCTACTTCGAGATACGCAAGGCAATCCGCTTAACCAGGATCAAACCCTCGACATTCGTCTTCCGGAATTCACCCTTCCCAATGACAACGCCAATGAATTACGTGCACCACTTGTCTCCGCTGTTTTCCCCGGATACCCCTGCGCGCTGACCGGGGCTGTGCTGACCGGGCAACGCGAAAACTGGCGAAACGGTCGATGCGTGGGAGGAAAAAATACTGACCCGCTTTATCCCGTACCGAACCTGTTCAAGGACTTTAGTCTCAGGGTAATCTTCAGCCGCAGCATCGACAGCAACACGGTCAATAACAACACGTTTGTTGTTGAACACTTCGATACCGTTAATAACGTATGGCAACCCGTCAATGGTCGCCATAAAGTACTTTCACAGCGAATCGAATTTTTACCGAACAGTCCCTGGCGGGTTGGTGACCTTTACCGTTATACCCTGCACTCCGAGGAAGGAGCGCCGAACTGTGGAGTCAACGCCATATGTTCAAATGATGGAGCCCCTCTGCAAACACGGCAAATTTCTCAGTCCAGCTCCACAGCGCCTGGCCTTAGACAAGGAGGTCCGGACCTGACCAATCACTTTGTGGTAACAGGAGAAGAGGACAGGATTACCCGCGTATCATTACGGTCACTACCTGTAGCGGATGTCAACGCGAACCTCAGTCTCGATGACAATGAGCAAGGTGCGGTACCCGATGGTAACGGCGGTGCCATTGCCGATGCCAACTACCTACAGCTTAGGCTAAAAAACAAATCGGGAGTAATAACCCATGCCAACATTGGCTGTGGTATAGGCGACGATTGCCCGGAAAAGAAATTTGCCTTTGTCGGGTCAGGCGCCTTGCAAGCCGGGGTAAGCCAGTATGAGCCGAATGTCACCATCAACCGACGCCTCATCGACAGCGACCCAATGACATCAAATGAAGTCACCGGCGCCGTCATTGCCAAAGTCTTCCCTACCGTTCTCTCAACGACCAGTGTCTTTCTGGAAGCTCGCGCACTGGGATTAATCACAATACCGCTGGACACCGGTCCTCTGGTACTTCGATTGGGATACGAAAACAATCAACCCATTACGGGCTATATCACCGAAACCCCGGATGGCCCCTGGTTCAGTACTACGTTTGATCTCATGGTGGATGCACCAGAGTTAGAACCACGGCTAATTATAGAACTCGGGCATGACATCCGCAGCAAAGTAATTACCGGAGTCACCGTCGAAGGCCCCCTGCGCTTTGTCGATGATGGTCGTCTGATTCTCAAAGTCCGTAACCCCGACCCTCTCATCATACCGGCCAACATTGATCTCTTGGGAATCGGCTTGGCGGGTGTTGAGCTGGAAGTCCCCCCCCTCGGCGTAGATCTGACCTTTACCTTTTTGCCGGTAAAAGATTTTTAATATATTCCCCTTGTGCTAACGCACTTTCATGCCCCCTTTATGGGGGCTTTTTTCTGTCCTCACCGTATGCCACACCGCTGAATGATCATCAATATCGTCAAATAGGACTTTTCTTTGTGTAGAAGAAACGCTAATATTTGGTTGTTTGGCCAAATAAATAAATGCCTATAATGATGCATCCTCACGACAGCCTCGCAAGCCTTGCCTACAGCGATTCAAAGCACTCACCGGAATCTGGCAGGGATATACAGTTCCCGGGAAACGGCGGGTTGGTTCTTAGTGCAACCCAGTTCGGGGACCCGAAGTCACCGCAGGTGCTTTTGCTGCATGGCGGCGGACAGACCCGTCATGCCTGGGCGCACACGGCAACAGCTCTGGCCAGATCAGGGTACTGCGCTACCTGCATTGATGCCCGCGGTCATGGTCAAAGCCAGTGGTGCCCTGAAGGGGATTACAGCGGCACCGCGCTGGTATCAGACCTCCGCGCCATCATCCAATCACTTCCCACATCACCTTATATCGTGGGAGCGTCAATGGGCGGACTGACGGCCATGCTTACCCTTGGGGAGGAGCCCCCCTTGCCCTGTCGAGGTCTGGTACTGGTGGATGTGGCCCCACGGCTTGAGACCAAAGGCGTTCGCCGGGTGATTGAGTTCATGCGCCGCCACCCTGACGGTTTCGACTCTCTGGATCAGGTTCAGGATGCCGTGGCTGCCTATAACCCAACACGAAAAGCACCATCAAGCTCACAGGGCTTGCGAAAAAACCTCCGCCAGGACGCTAATGGCCGTCTCCATTGGCACTGGGATCCTGCGTTTCTTGATCATGCGGTAATCCCTGAAGCAAATGAAGGCATGTTCGGCCGAGCGCGACTCAATCTTGCAGCAAGCAAACTCAAATTACCGATATTACTCATCCGCGGCCATCACAGTGATGTACTCAGCGAAGCAGGAGCCCAGGAATTATTAGCCCTCGTGCCACATGCCAAGTACCGAGTAATCCATCAAGCAGGTCATATGGTAGCGGGTGACCGCAACAGTATTTTTACCGGAGCAGTGCTGGACTTTCTTCAGCACCTTGACCCGCAAGGAAATCACATACGCTCCACCGATCGGAGACTTACACCATGAAACATAAACACCTCGACGTGCTGATCATTGGCGCGGGCCTTTCCGGCGTCGGTGCGGCTTGTCACCTAAGCCGCAAGTGCCCAGATCTACGCTATGGCATCCTTGAGCGACGCAAGCGCGTTGGTGGCACCTGGGATTTATTTCGCTATCCCGGCATCCGTTCGGACTCCGATATGTTCACACTCGGCTATAACTTTCGGCCTTGGACAGACACCAAGATGCTTGCCGATGGCCCCTCTATTCGCAATTACATCGAAGAAACCGCTGAGCATCATCAGGTCCACAAGAAAATTCATTTTGGCCTGAAAGTCACTGCCGAGGACTGGAGCAGCGAATTCAATCGCTGGACGGTTACCGCGTTGAACGAGGAAACCGGTGAAGAAGAAGTTTTCACCGCTGGGTTTGTCCTCAACTGTACCGGTTATTATAACTATGACGCCGGCTACACACCGAAAATTCCTGGAATCAATCGCTTTGGCGGCGACGTAATTCACCCGCAGCACTGGCCAGATAACTACGACTATACGGGTAAGCGAGTTGTCGTGATCGGCAGCGGCGCCACCGCCGTAACACTGGTGCCCGCGATGACCGACCGCGCTGCGCATGTCACCATGTTACAGCGCTCCCCTACTTATGTTGCCTCCGTCCCTGAGCAAGATCTCATCTCGAAAAACCTGCGCCGAGTACTGCCAGAAATGCTTGTTTACCGCATGGCGCGCACACGCAATATCCTGCTGCAGAGAACCGTATTTAACCTATCGATTCGTAAGCCCAAAGCGATCCGCAGATTACTGCTGGCCGCTGCTCGCAAACAACTGGGGCCGGATATCGACATGAAGCATTTTCAACCTCACTACAACCCATGGGAGGAACGAATGTGCGCAGTTCCCAAGGGGGATCTGTTCAAGGTGCTTCGTGAAGGCAAGGCTTCCGTGGTGACGGATCATATAAAAAATGTCACCAAAACCGGTATAAAACTGGAATCTGGGGATTGGATACCTGCCGATATTATCGTCACAGCTACCGGTCTGGATTTGCAAATGTTGGGCGGCGCAGA
>NZ_LWFX01001476.1:0-1667 GCF_001635175.1 Alcanivorax sp. HI0083
ATCATTGTCCACGTAGGTGAAATAGAAGCGATTTTTCACCGTGTCACTGATCTGCCAGCCCGTATTGGCATAAACGCCGCCACGCTGTTGCTCCTGATGACCGCAGAAACCGTCGTAGCTGCGTTGCTCAACGGTGACCAGGCCATCAAAGTCGCCGGCCACCACCCCGCCGGTGACGCTGTTCTGCACGGTGCCATGGCTGCCGGCACTCAGGTAAGCCTGATTGTTGGTGGTGCGCGCCGTGGGGCTGATGAAATTAATCGCCCCGCCCAGGGTGCTGGCCCCGTAGGTCATGGCATTGGCACCCCGGGCGATGACCGCGTAACGCGACGCCAGCGGGTCAATAAAACTGTTGTGGTTGTTGCCATCGGCGGCCGTCACCGGCAGCCCGTCGATCATCAACTTGATGCCGTTGCCATCGTAGGCCACCGCATCCAGGTTGGAACCCCGGCTGGAAAGAAAGGTGCCATCGCCGGTGGAGCCCGTGGCCGTCCACATGCCCGGCACATAACGCAGCATGTCACCGATGCTCACCACATTGCGCTCGGTCAGGTCTTCCGCCTCCACCAGCGTCACACCGCCCGGCGTGAGGGCCTGCTCGCGCTCAAGTTCAATCTTTGTGGCTTCAGCGCTCTGTTCCCCTTGCTCGGAAACCGTAATGGGTGCCAGTTCATTGGCTTCAGGTTCCACAGCAAAAGCACTGGCGGGTGTTAAAAGGGCCAGACACCCAAGCAGTGATGTTCGAGTCGACAGACGCATGATGGTATTTCCCCAAGGCAACCAGTTGCTGCCATAGCGTTTATGGCGGCAAGACGGCGAGGGATTCTACGGCAGCGGCGGTGGCGCCAACATGTGGCATAACGCCGCACAGGCGCCACCATGTTGTGCCTGCGACGCTCAACGCCCAGCCGCCAAGACGCCGGGCCCTAAAAACTGGATAATGGCCGCCTCAGCCATTCCCCCGACCCGGTAGCTCTGCCATGGAAATCAACGTCAACTTCCTCGACAACCTTCGCCTGGAAGCCAAGTTCGACGACTTCACCGTCATCACCGACCAGCCCATCCGCTACAAGGGCGATGGCTCGGCGCCGAGCCCGTTTGACTATTTCCTGGCATCGTCGGCCATGTGCGCGGCCTATTTCGTGAAGGTGTACTGCAAGGCGCGGGATATCCCCACCGACAATATTCGCCTGTCGCAGAACAATATCGTTGACCCGGAAGACCGCTATAACCAGATCTTCAAGATTCAGGTGGAGCTGCCGGAGGATATCTCCGACAAGGACCGCCAGGGGATCCTGCGCTCTATTGACCGCTGCACGGTGAAGAAGGTGATCCAGACCGGGCCGGACTTCCAGATCGAACAGGTGGACAACCTCACCGAAGATGCCCAGGCCCTGCTGATGGTGGAGCCGGACGAGGCCCACCGCACCTTTATCGAAGGCAAGGACCTGCCGCTTGAGCAGACCATCGCCAACATGACCGCGATCCTCGCCGGGCTGGGCATGAAGATCGAGATCGCCTCCTGGCGCAATATCGTGCCCCACGTGTGGTCGCTGCATATTCGCGATGCGGCCTCGCCCATGTGCTTTACCAACGGCAAGGGCGCCACCAAGGAAGCCGCCCTGTGTTCCGCACTGGGCGAGTTTATCGAGCGCCTCAACTGCAAC
>NZ_LWFX01001477.1:0-1604 GCF_001635175.1 Alcanivorax sp. HI0083
GTTCGACGGCAAAGACGCGCTTTACGAATGGGTGTTCCGGCTGGCCAGTTTCGCCGTGGCCACGCCGGTGGTGTTCTACTCCGGTTTGCCGTTTTTCCAGGGAGCCTGGCGCGGCCTCAAGCAGGCACGCCTGACCATGGATGCGCCCATCGCACTGGCACTGCTGCTGGCCTGGGCCGGCAGCCTGGTGATGATGGCCACCGGAGGCAGGCACGTCTATTTCGATTCCGCTGCCATGTTTGTGTTCTTCTTGCTGGCCAGTCGCTGGTTGGAGCAGCGTCAGCGCATGACGATCCAGCAAGCTTACCGGCGAGTCAGCGATACCCTGCCCCAGGCCGTACGCCGCCTTGATGGGCAGCAGATAGCGCACTGGATCAGCGCCCGCCAGGTGGCCAAAGGAGATCGCCTGCAGCTAATACAGGGTGACATTATTCCGGTGGATGGGATCCTTATCGAAGGCCGCGGTGCTTTCGACGAATCGGCACTGAATGGCGAGCCTTTGCCGGTAAGCCATGGCATTAATGATCCGGTCCATGCCGGCAGCCGACTGGTGGAAGGCAATATCGTGCTGGAAGCCTCGGGGCCTGCATCCTCCAGCCTGGTGGCAAAAATCGCTGAGCAGGTGGAGCACGCCCAGCACGAACGCGTGGAAGTGGTCAGGGACTGGCAGCGCATCGCGCCGCTGTTTACCGGCGGCATTCTGTTGCTGGCCGCAACGACCTTTATCTGGCACTGGCCCGCCGGCGCTGCCCTGGCGTTTGAACATACCCTGGCAGTACTGGTGGTGACCTGCCCTTGCGCGCTGGCTCTTGCTGTCCCCCTGACCCTGTCATCGACACTGGGCACCGCATTGCGCGAAGGCATCCTGGTTGCCTCACCCCGGCAGCTTCTGCGCTGCACCGCGGTGAAAGGTGTGCTGTTTGATAAAACCGGCACGCTCACCGCTGGCCAGTTTCGTATTGTCGATACAAAGGCAGCCAACAGCACGACGCCGGAGCAGGATCTGTTGGCGATTGCCGCCGCACTGGAGTGGAATAATCCGCACCCGCTGGCAAAGCCCTTTCAGCAATATTCCCGCCACCCCGGTGTCACGGCGCTTCATGCCGACCATACGGGAGTCACTGGCATGCTGCTGGGTAATACATGGCGTATCACCGGTGCGCCGGATCAGGCGCGCCCCGGCACAACCTGCCTGCAGCTGCTTTGCGATAATGAAGTACGGCTTTACGTATGGCTGCAGGACCCAGTTCGCACAGAGGCAAGCGCCGTGGTGAAAGCCCTGACAGGCCTTGGTATCACCTCGCGACTGGCCAGTGGTGACAATGCCCAGGCGGTGAACGCAGTCGCCGATCAGCTGGAAATCCGTGAGCGGCGCTACCAGCAAAAGCCTGCTGATAAAGCCGCATGGCTCGAGCAACTGGAAAGCAGTGCGCCGCAAATGATGATCGGTGACGGCATCAATGATGCCCAGGCCATGGTCGCCGCCTCGGTCTCCGTTGCGACTGGAAATGCGACCAGTCTGGCCCAGCGGGCGGCTGGACTGTTCCTACTTCATGACACGCTCAACGCGGTTCCTGCCCTACCTCGCCTTTCCCGGCTTTGTC
>NZ_LWFX01001478.1:0-1342 GCF_001635175.1 Alcanivorax sp. HI0083
TGGCCACCCAGGGGTACAACCTGGTGCTGGCGGCGCGGCGGCTGGATCGATTGGAAACATTGGCCAGTGAGTTGCGCCAGCGCCATAACTTGGAGGTCATGTGTATCGCCTCCGACCTGGCCCAGGCCGGTGCGGCAGAAAAACTGGTAGCGGATATGGCTGCCCAGAAGGTGGAACTGACCGGCTTGATCAACAATGCCGGCTTTGGCGACCGGGGCGATTTTTCCGATCTGCCACTGCAGCGTCAGCTGGATATGATACAGGTGAATGTGACCGCACTGGTGGATCTGACCTGGCGGTTGATGCCACAGCTGAAAACGGCCAGAGATGCTTTTGTGATTAATGTGGCGTCCACTGCGGCGTTCCAGGCCGGCCCGAACATGAGTATCTATTACGCCTCCAAAGCGTTTGTGCTGTCGTTTTCGGAAGGCCTGCATGAAGAGCTGAAAAAAGAGGGCGTGGCGGTGAGTGCGCTTTGCCCCGGTGCCACCGCGTCCGAGTTTGCCCAGGAAGCCAACATGACCAACACCTTGCTCTTCAAGGCAGGCACCATGACCACCGAAGCGGTGGTTAGCAAGGCGCTGGCCGGACGCCACCGCGCAATTGTGATTCCTGGCCTGAAGAACCTGTTGATGGTGTGGCTCGGCAAGCTCTCGCCCCGTATGATTACCCGCCGACTGGCTGGATTGTTACAAGCGTGAATTCTTGTCCTTTTCAACGTGCCCGTTCCCCGGAACAGAAGGCGGAGCGGCGCGCACAAATTCTGGAGGCAGCGGCCCTGTTTTTTGCCGAGCAGCGGTTCGCGGCCATCAGCCTGGCGGCTATCGCCCGCCAGTCCGGTGTGACCAAGGCAGCGTTGTACCGGTATTTCCCTTCTAAAGAAGCGCTGTTTCTGGCGCTCTATCTGAGTGAACTGGATGCCATGGTTGAGGCGCCTCTACCGCAGGAGGGGCCGGCCTGGGCAGCAATCAGTGAGTTACTGATTGCCCGCCCATTGTTCTGCCGGTTGACCTCTATTCTGCATACCGTGCTGGAACACAATCTGGATGAATCACAGGCACGGGAATTCAAGCAGGCCCTGCTGGCATGCTTTGCGCAGCTGGCCGCACGCTTGCAGCGCGACTTTGCCCTGGAGGGAGATCAGGCCATACGTTTCCTGATGCAGGTGCAGCAATCGGTGATAGGTTGCTGGGCGGTGAGTCAACCGGCACCGGTGGTGGCCAGCGTGATCAAGGCGCCCCCGCTGGATGTGTTTCAGGTGGAGTTCGGGGATGCACTGCGTACCCAGCTACGAGCGTTGCAGGCCGCGTTATAACTCTTTGCCAGGGAGCGCCGGTATGGC
>NZ_LWFX01001479.1:0-2195 GCF_001635175.1 Alcanivorax sp. HI0083
GCATGGTCAGGCGGATCTGGCCAAGGTGCCTGCCGGCTGTGCGTTTGGGGATTTTATGCAGCGGCTCAATATTGGCGCACCGACAGTGTCCCACCATGTTCGGGAGCTGTCGGAGGCGGGGCTGATCCGTGTGGAGCGTGAAGGGCGCCGCCGCTTCTGCCATGCGGAGCCAATGATGCAGGAACGGTTGGCACACTTTTTTGAAATGTAATTAACACCGAATACAGGGGCAGGGAATGACAGCGGATCAATGGGCGCTTTGGGGCTGTGGCATCTTTTTTCTGGTCGGCTTGCTGACCGGCGCCTGGAAGTATGTGCAGGTGGCCAATAGTGAGAAAGCCCGGGCGCATTACTATGTGGACATCGCCCACCGTGCCAGCTTGATGTATGCCTTTGCATGCCTGGTGCTGGAGCGCTTTGCCTTGCTCAGCGTTTGGGACGACTGGGTGAACACCCTGGCGGTGCTGGCCTGTCTGATTTTCTTCGCGCTGGCGATCGGCAGTTATATTCTGCACGGCATGCTTAAAGACACCCGCAACCAACTGCAAAAGCCACACAGCATGGGCTCGGCCACGGTACCGCAGGCGGCCATGACGGTATTTATGCTCGCGCTGATCGCGGCGGAAGTGGGTGGTTTCGCCGTGCTGTTCGCAGGCTTTGTGATGAGATGAGGGTGAGCTACGAGCTACGAAAAAAGAGAGGGAAGGCGGAAAATTCCCTGACGTTCCTTTTCAACGTTTCACTTTGAACGTTCAACTGAACCCGCGGGCATGGCGGTTATCGCGTGACACCGTACCCGGCCCGCGTTTCAGCTTGCAGCGTGTCCCGTGTTGCGTTTCTTATCAAGTGCAGTAGCGGCCGTACTGGCTCAGCGCCTTGCTGCTGTGTGGATCAACCGTATCGACCCAGACCTGCATGGAATCCTTGTTGCGATTGTTTTGCAGGTTGCTGAAATCCCCGGCGGTGAATTCGCCGAGCAGGGTATCCCCTTCCTGGGGTGTGATGCCATCCAGCTGTTTGACCAACACCATGCCCTTGCTGGAGTTCAGCAGCATGTAGTCGCAGCTCTGGCTGATAATGACCGTGGCTTGCTGATTGGCATGGGCGGCGTTGCCCAGCATCATGCATCCGGCCAGTCCGGCACCCATTATGGTGTATTTGAATGCTGACATATGGATCCCTTCCTTTTTTATTGTCCCACTCCACCTTCTACCTTTCACTTTACTGCCCCGCCGCGGGTGAACCTGTTGTCTAATCGCGGTAAAGCTGTAACCCGGTGTTGTGTTTTTATTGCGTTCCATCTGATTGGATATTGGCATACATGATGGCACTGCAACATCATCGTTATGGCTCTTTGTGCAGTAGGGAATAAGACTGAGATACTGGTGCTGTATAGGGCGAATTGGCCTGAACGGCGTCATTCGGTATGGGGCGGTTGTGGTGTGTTGTCAGCGATGAAAAAAGCCGCTTCTGAGTACTCAGAAACGGCTTCTTTCATTCGTCGGCAAAATGCCTAAGGCGTTACTTCAGTTCCTTGGAGCTAAGCCCCAGCACGCGACGGGCAATAACCAGTTGCTGGATCTGTTGGGTGCCTTCAAAGATATCCAGAATCTTTGAATCACGGGCCCATTTTTCCAGTAACTCGTCTTCGGTGTAGCCCAGGCTGCCGGCCAGTTCCACACAACGCAGGGTGATGGTGTTACCGACCCGGCCGGCCTTGGCCTTGGAGATGGAGGCTTCCAGGGTGTTGGCTTTCTTGTTGTCGGCCATCCAGGCGGCTTTTACCGCCAGCCAGTAGGCGGCTTCCCAGTCCGCTTCCATCTTGTAGATTTCCGCTTCCACCGCAGAGCAGTTGTCCACGGGTTTGCCGTAGTCATAGGTGATGCTGTCTTTGAGCAACTCCTTGATGCGCTCCAGGGAGGCTTTGGCGCAACCAATGGCCATGGCGGCCACCAGCGGGCGGGTGTTATCAAACGTCTCCATGACACCGGCGAAGCCTTTCTTGGTGTCAATCTCCGGGCTGCCCAGCAGGTTTTCTGCCGGTACCCGGCAGTCCACGAAGTTGATGGCGGCGGTGTCGGAGGCGCGGATGCCCAGCTTCTTCTCCAGCCGTGCCAGTTCCATGCCCGGGGTGCCCCAGTCCACCACGAACGACTTGATGGCAGCGCGACCCAGTTTCGGATCCAGGCTGGCCC
>NZ_LWFX01001480.1:0-1229 GCF_001635175.1 Alcanivorax sp. HI0083
CCCTGCTGGGTCTGAACAAACTCTGGGAGCTGGGCCTGACACTGCCGGAGCTGGCCGATATCGGCCTGGCGCTGGGCGCCGATGTGCCCGTCTTTGTGCTGGGGCACAATGCCTGGGCAGAAGGCGTCGGCGAACAAATTTCCCCCGTCACACTACCAAATGACGCTTTTTTGGTCGTTCACCCCGGAATTCATGTATCAACTGCTCGAATTTTCGGCGACCGGCAATTGACAAGGGATACACCCATCAGTAAATTACCGGCCTCGCTTGAGGCGGTGCTGACCCGCGACTTTCACAACGACTGTGAAGCGGTGGCAACCCGGCATTTTCCGGAAATCGGAAAAACGCTGGACTGGCTCAAGCAACATACGGGTAACGCCCGTATGACCGGCACAGGCGCTTGCTGTTTTTCCCGCCTGACCGGACTGCAACAGGGGCAGCAATTGCTGCAACAGTTGCCACAACACTGGACAGGTTTCGTCGCTCGAAGCTGTAATACTTCTCCTCTCCACCAGATTCTGGGAGAGACACTGGCGAAGTTTCGAGAGACAAAGAATTCAGGCAAACCCGCCTAAGCGGGCCTGAGACCGAGTGTTGGGGTATAGCCAAGTTGGTAAGGCAGCGGGTTTTGATCCCGTTATTCCCAGGTTCGAGTCCTGGTACCCCAGCCATTTTCTTCTGAGGAACCTCTTACCCTTCCCCTTAGTGGTTCCCAAATTCACGACGCAAGACCCCAGGGGGCGCCAGTGTCCAAGCTCGTCGTTTTCACCGGTAACGCAAATCCCGAACTGGCCAAAGCCATGGTCAACAACCTGAACCTGCCGATCGGCAATGCCGATGTGGGCACGTTCAGCGATGGCGAAGTTGCCGTGGAAATCCAGGAAAACGTGCGCGGCAAAGACGTCTTTATCGTGCAATCCACCTGCAACCCGACCAACAACAACCTGATGGAACTGCTGGTCATGGCCGACGCCCTGCGTCGCTCCTCCGCAGGCCGCATCACCGCCGTTGTTCCCTACTTTGGTTATGCCCGCCAGGATCGCCGCGTGCGCTCTGCCCGCGTGCCAATTACCGCCAAAGTGGTCGCCGACATGATCACCGCCGTCGGCATTGATCGCGTGGTCACCGTAGACCTGCACGCCGACCAGATTCAGGGCTTCTTCGATATCCCGGTAGACAACGTCTACGCCACCCCGTTGATCGTGGCGGACATCGAACGCCAGAACCAT
>NZ_LWFX01001481.1:0-1175 GCF_001635175.1 Alcanivorax sp. HI0083
CCGCGGTTCATCTCATTAAGCTGGTCCAGCAGTTTGTGGCGGCCTTGCAGGGCAGGGTAAACCGGGCTTTCTGCGGGCACGGAAACCATCAGTTCCTGCAATTTCTGCCGGGCGGCAGGGATGTCCCGTTGACGGATCAGCTGATTCAGTTCGGCAAATGCCTGGTTGTCCTTGTCCATCTGATCCAGCTCGGCCAGCTGCTGCGCATTACCGGTAAGGGCGCGGGCACGCTTGATGGCAGAGCGCGCTCCCCGGGTATCACCGAGATTGAGCAGCTCTTCGATCGCCATGAAATTGGCGCTCAAATCCACGGGGGCTGTGTCGTCATGGCCTGGATTGCCGGTGTTGTTTTGAGCCGGTGAGCGCTTCCGTTCAGTCGCGGCTGCAGGCGTGTTCCGGGTTTCAGGAACGGCGGTTGCCTTGCCGGAGGTTGTCAGCGACACCTGCCACTGCCCCAGCTCGCAGCCTTGTGCGCCGGTGACGGATACCGCCCAGGTGTCACCGGCTTTCATGCCCAGGCCGGTCAGGGTTTTTGATGACCAGGTACGCCAGAAATCGGAACCAATTTCCAGGGTCACATCGACAAAGGGTTCACCATTGAGCGACCAGTGATGGTATAGCGTCTGATCGCTGCCATCGTGGACTTCGGTATAAAAAAACAGCTCGGCCGTATCGACAGGCGCCTGGCTGATGTCATCAGTAGGTTCGCGGTTCTCAACGGCCGAAGTGAAGCTGGCCCGGGCCAGTGTCGGGCAGGCCGGCCGGGATTCTGTTTGGGCGGATGCCAGTACCGGCGCCAGCAGGCTGGCCAAAACTATGACGCGCACGCGTTCCCCCTGATCATTATTGTCCGGTGCCACCTGTTTTTTGTCTCGGTGGTTTAATTTGCAAGACTAGAGCGTTGCTCTGGCAAGGGCGTGGAACTGGGTCACGTTACGCCTGACGGTGTGATCAGTGGGCTTAAGGGAAGGGCCAGTGGCAAAGGGAGAAATGGCGCCAAGCGGGAACACCGGGCGCCGCTGAATTCGGTCCCGGATCAGGCCGGTTCGCCACCTTCATCCGGGCCATGAAAGCAAAGAAACAGCTCTTCGATCAGTTCCGGGATACCCAGGGCCATCTGCCGGACGACCTGGGTGTTGTCCCACAGGGCATCCAGTTCTTCGTCTTCATCAAGG
>NZ_LWFX01001482.1:0-1107 GCF_001635175.1 Alcanivorax sp. HI0083
CTGGGCATTGTCCGGCCTTGGCAAGTTTGGCTGGGTGGCTGCGTTGGTTTATGTGGCCTGTGCTGCCTTGCGACTGGCGCGGTTCAATGTGCAGGCGGAAACCACCGATAAGCGCTTCTTCATTGGCTTGCCTAGCCCAACGGGCGCCGGGTTGGTGGCTACCCTGGTGTGGTTGGGCGCCAGTCGTGGCATTGAAGGGGCTGATATTTCCTGGTTGGTGGCGGTGGTTGTCGCGGGCGCCGGTTTGCTGATGGTGTCGTCGGTGAAATATCACTCTTTCAAGGAATTTCATATTGGTCGAGTGCCTTTCAAGGTGCTTCTCGGGGTGATCATTGCTTTCGCCATCGTCTTTCTGGATCCGCCATTGGTGCTATTAAGTGTGGCTACGATCTATGTGGCCGTGGGTTTGTTGATGAGCCTTTGGCAACTTCGTAAGCATTAATCGCTTCTAACACATAAAAAAGGCGCCCTCAGGGCGCCTTTTTTATGTGTTGCTATGGCTGTGCGGCGACGGAAGTGCTGAAAATCTCGGCAGCCGGCGGAAAAAATGTCCGCGGCTGTGCTATTTTTCCCCTCCGGTCCTGTAATGGCAGGGGAAAACCTGGTGCGGAAGGTATTTAAACTGCATAAGAAACGAGCGTTTTAGGCCGTTTTTGATGGTTTTTCATCCGTCCCGGCTAAAAGGTGACCGTTTGATAAAAAAGTGATGAAAAAAGTGTTGACGGTCCCCCGTAAATCTCTAGAATGCGCCCCCACAGAGACGGCGGACACGGCAACACGCCAAGGACGCAGTCAGGAAGCCAAGGCTTCCAAGCTCTTTAACAATCAGGCAAGCAAACGTGTGGGACCTGTTCGGGATGGGATCTTTAAAAGATTTCAGTTCTGAACGAGTCAACAAAGTTTTTGTTAATTCAGATGACGAACTGAGCATGCATTAAGTGCTCCTCTCTATGAGAGGCCACTTTAAACGCTTTTCTTAACTGAAGAGTTTGATCATGGCTCAGATTGAACGCTGGCGGCAGGCCTAACACATGCAAGTCGAGCGGAAACGATCCTAGCTTGCTAGGAGGCGTCGAGCGGCGGACGGGTGAGTAACACGTGAGAATC
>NZ_LWFX01001483.1:0-1555 GCF_001635175.1 Alcanivorax sp. HI0083
GGGGTTTTCAAGACTAATGACGCAAGGGTTAAGGGAGTGCGCCGAGAAGAATATACTGAGTCGCCGATCTGCGTTGGTAAGCGGTCTTTCTCGCCAGTTAAGGGAGGTGATTGGGGATGAGAATGTAGACATTACAAGATTGAAAGGTGTCTGCAGAGCTACCGTGGAAAGAATACTCGATTTCCCTAGTGTGAGCGTTCCTGATTTGCCAGCTGATCTGGCAAAGTCGAGAGAAATAAAGGGTTGGGGCGTTGGGGAGTTTGTCGAAGCGGCCCATAGCTATGCCTCCGATCTGGAAAGGGCGGGGGGGAGTTTTATTGATACAGTGCGTCGCTCAATCGCGACCATGAAAAGCAGAAATGTTGGCAAGGAACTTCTTGCTGACTTGCTAGGTGAGACAGAAAAGTTGAAGACTATGATTGAAAATAAAGAGCTGACACTGGAGAAAATGTCTCGGATGAAAGCTGATATAGAAGGCATTTAAGATGTCATTGAAGGATCAATATTTAGGCGTTGATGGTGTTGAGAATTTTCTTTCCTTTTTTAGCCGATCAATTAGGCAGCTTCGCGCTAACTATAATGAGTTGTTTTCTCATTATGAAGAGTCTGTTCGCATTGTTTCTGACCAAAAGGAAAGTATTGAAAGGTCGATTAAGTATGGTGAAGAAAAGAGTAAGGAACTAAGGTCGGCTTTGTCGTCTGGTGCCACGTTCAAGAGAGAGTACGAGAAAGCCTCTCAGAGGTGCAAGGATATTGAAGGCGAGCTTAAAGTTATGGCGGGATCCATGGCTGAGTTACAGAGTCGCTACAATCTGGTTTGCTCTGCCACTTCTCCTATGACGTCTTTGTCTGATCGCTATTTGGAATTTCGCCGCTTGGTTGATCATCAGCTCTTGCCGCTTATTAATCGGGTTGCAGTAGTGACGAATGAGGCAGAGCAGATGATGAGAATAAGATCGGCGGATGATGAGTTTCGACTCTCGGAGTCGCTTAGCTCGTTCTCAGAGCGAACTGTGGTAGCTGTGGCGGGTGGTTTTAGTAGCGGAAAGTCTTCATTTATAACCAGCCTTTTCTTGAGTGATGATGTCAGTCTCCCTATTGGGATTGAGCCTGTGACAGCCATTCCCACCTACGTTTTTCATGCGGACAAGCCAGTAGTTAGCGGTTACCCATCCGGGGGTGGGTGCTTTGAAATACCCCAGCATATTTATTCCCGTTTATCACACAAATTTGTTGAAGAGTTTGGTTTTAATCTTCGAGATTTGTTGCCTTTTATTTCACTTGAAGTTCCCATGGAGTCATGCCGTAATTTGGCCTTTATTGACCTGCCAGGCTATAACCCCGGTGAGCGTGGTGGTTCAACTGGTGGCGATAGATCTGCATCTGATGAGTATTTGAATCAGGCTCAATCTTTGATATGGATGATCGGTCTCGATTCCAGCGGCACAATTCCACGTGATGACTTAGAGCATCTTTGGGATTTGGCCGAAAACAATACCCCTCTTTATGTGGTGTTGAATAAGGCAGATCTTCGCCCTGAGTCAACCCTGGATGA
>NZ_LWFX01001484.1:0-2643 GCF_001635175.1 Alcanivorax sp. HI0083
AAGCCGCTGAGATCCATGACGGTCATCAGGCGGCTCCGGACGTTGGCTACCCCTTTCATCCAGCTGCGTGCGCCGGGAATGCGGGTGTAAGCCGGCACCGAGAGGATTTCGGAAACCTCATCCAGCGGTGCCACGTATTTCTTGCCGTCGAGCACAAAGCCTACGCCACTCCAGTAGCTGACCGCATCCTGCTGCATGGGCAGATCTTTGGCCTGCTCCCGGCAGCGCTGATTGTATTCAGCCAGTTTGATGTAGGCGGCGGAGGCGTTGCTGCTCATGGGTGGCTCCTTCAGGCGTCGGCCAGCATGCGGTCGACGGTTTGCAGGAGCACGTCTTCGTCCACCGGCTTGGTCAGGTAGTCCCGGGCGCCCTGGCGTTTGCCCCAGACACGGTCGGTCTCCTGATCCTTGGTGGTAACGATAACGATCGGAATATGGGCGGTATCCGCCCCTTTGGTGAGCTGGCGGGTGGCCTGGAAGCCATTCAGGCCAGGCATTACCACATCCATCAAAACCAGCTCGGGAAGCTCGGAACGGGCCGTGGCGACGCCATCGGCGCCATTGGCAGCCTCGATAACTTCGTGGCCATGCTTTTCCAGAATCTCGCGCAACTTGTATGTCTCGGTGGGCGAGTCATCCACAATCAGAATACGTGCCATCTTACCCTCTTCAGGTTCAGCGGCTAAGCCGCTTAACCGTTGATATGCTGACGAATGGCACCCAGTAGCTCGTCCTTGGAGAACGGCTTGGTCAGGTACTCATCGGAACCGACAATGCGCCCCTTGGCCTTGTCAAACAGGCCATCCTTGGACGACAGCATGATCACCGGGGTTGCCTTGAAGGCGCTGTTGTTCTTGATCAGCGCGCAGGTCTGATAGCCATCGAGACGCGGCATCATGATATCGACGAAGATGATACTGGGCTTGCTGTCGGCGATTTTGGCCAAGGCATCGAAGCCATCGGTGGCCGTGATTACTTCACAACCCGCTTTCTTCAACAAGGTTTCGGCGGTACGACGAATCGTCTTGGAATCGTCGATTACCATCACCTTGAGGTCTTGGAAATTGTCAGTCATGGAAACTGCCTTTAACCGTGAACCGTAATTGGCCGCAACTTATTGTAATTTTTGGCCTTTCTAATAATTCGCTGGGCGGGGCCTGTGGCGGTGTCAGCCCAAGCGAAGTTTTTAACACAGATTCTACAATCAATCTATAAGACCCTATGAAACTTGAGAAAATGTCCCTCTGGCGGGTCGCTGAATAAGCTTCTCCGCGCATAGCGAACCTGTCTGTGCGCTGCTAACATTGCTCCGGCCATTGTTTGGTATGAGCAATGGCCGTACCAATCCCCCGCCGGCAGCTTTCGGGCTGCCTGCGCCCTGTAGACCGGAGACTTCATGAGCCTGCGTGTTGGTGTGGTGATGGACCCCATCGCCAAAATCAAACCCTGGAAAGACAGCACCTTTGCCATGCTGCTGGAGGCACAGCGGCGCGGCTGGTCCCTGCTCTATATGGAGCCGGGGGACCTGTATGTTCGCGATGGTCGCACCTTTGCCACCACCCGGGCACTGTCTGTTACCGACAATAACGACGATTGGTACCGTCTGGCCGACGCCGTGAATCACGACCTGGCCGATCTGGACATTATCCTGATGCGCCAGGATCCGCCCTTTAATGCGGAATACATCTACGCGACCTACCTGCTCGAGAAAGTGGAGCGAGAAGGGGTGCTGGTGGTCAATCGTCCGGGCAGTGTGCGCGACAGCAATGAAAAGCTGTTCGCCACCGACTTCCCGCAGTGCTGCGCGCCCACCCTGGTGTCCAGCCAGTCCACCCTGCTGCGCAATTTTGTACAGGAGTTTGGTGACACCGTGATGAAGCCGCTGGACGGCATGGGTGGCAGCAATATTTTCCGGGTACGCAAGGACAGCCCCAACATCTCGGTGGTGATCGAAGTGCTCACCCAGCACGGCAAGACGCCGATCATGGCCCAGCGCTTTGTGCCGGAGATCACCGAAGGGGACAAGCGCATCCTGATGATCAACGGCGAGCCGGTGCCCTATGCGCTGGCACGGATCCCCAAGGAAGGCGAGCTGCGCGGCAATCTGGCCGCCGGCGGCACCGGTCAGGGCCGGGAATTGAGTGACCGGGATCGCTGGATCTGCGAACAAGTGGGGCCGACCCTGAAACGCAAGGGGCTGTATTTTGTGGGTCTGGACGTGATTGGTGATTATCTCACCGAAATCAACGTGACCAGCCCCACCTGTATCCGCGAGCTGGATGCGATTTTTGACATCAATATCGCCGGGCAGCTGTTTGATACACTGCTGGAGTTGCGGCCGTCGTCATAGACCCGGCTGTCGTGGCGGGGCACACTGACCGGCTTCCTGTTGCGGTGGGTGCTGCCCTCCCTGGCTGAATGAAACCGCTGAAAA
The DNA here is from genome assembly GCF_001635175.1 of Alcanivorax sp. HI0083. Lineage (NCBI taxonomy): Bacteria > Pseudomonadati > Pseudomonadota > Gammaproteobacteria > Oceanospirillales > Alcanivoracaceae > Alcanivorax > Alcanivorax sp. HI0083. Next base: position 2,434 of record NZ_LWFX01001484.1, read on the forward strand.
TGTAGTAGCGAAAACAATAACATGGCATCAAATCCGGCATCTGTTACCGCCTCCGACCGTCTCACCTTCACCGTTTTCCTGGCGGTGGCGTTCCATGGCATCCTGATTTTCGGGGTGAGCTTTGCGCCGGAGCTGCAACGTGCGGCCCCGCATACCCTGGAAGTCACCCTGGCCCAGCACCGCAGCGACAGCGAGCCGGAAGAAGCGGAC
>NZ_LWFX01001485.1:0-4635 GCF_001635175.1 Alcanivorax sp. HI0083
CCTTGATTGAAGCCCCCGGCATGGTGTGTGCCGGCATGGCCTACCGCATCACGCCGGATGTGTTCGAGCATCTCGACCATCGGGAGAAGAATGGCTATCTGCGCTTTCGCACGCCACTGACCTTTGCCGACGGAGATCTGGCGGACGGTCTGGTCTATATTGCCACCGAGGACAATGCGGCCTTTCTTGGCCAGGCGGACGAGCAGGCCATTGCCGAGCATATTGCCCGCAGTGAAGGCCCCAGCGGCAGCAACCGAGATTATCTGCTCCACCTAGCCAAAGCCCTGCGGGAGCTGGGTGCTTTGGATGAACACGTCTTCCGGATTGAGCAATTTCTGTTGGCAGGGAATGATTAATCCGACCTGAGCAGATTGTCATGCCGGGCTTGCCCCGGCACCTCCTGCTGCTGGCAGCGCCTTTCAGAGAGACCACACGAACGTGAAGTAGATACCGGAGCACAAGCGCAGAGCAGAGCAGAGCAGAGCAGACGGAGTCTGGACCCGAAGGGGGGAGCGCAGCGAATAACCCCGGCATGACGGTAATACCGTTCACTTAAGGTTCTGTGCCAGACCTGAAGCCTTCGCGATGTAAACATCGCTTCCCCCCCCCCTCAAACTTCGGGATTGGTGGGAAGTCATGCTCGCATGACGAAGATGTTCGCGCAGCGCTGCTTCTCCTGAGTGAACAGCATTGCGGTATGACGGAGGTGTTGGATCAAGGAGCCTCTCAATCCCCTGTCTGCATATAACGGTCCCAATACCCCGTTTGTGGCTCGATCTGCTCCACCACGTCCACCCACAAACCGGAAGGGTCGCGCAGGCCGAAGCGGCGCTGACCAAAGGGCTCGTCACTGAGCGGATACGCCACTTCGCCGCCACTGGCCTGGAAATCCGCCATTGCCTGACGGGCATCCTGCACTTCAATCTCCAGGCACACACCTTGCCCGCCGAAACACTCAGGCCCCGGCGGCGCCGAGGGATGATCCGGGCTCATGAAGGCCACCACGCTGCCCTGCTGCTCATTGCCCAGCAGCACAAACCAGTCGCTGTCGAACAGCACATCCAGCCCGAAATGCCGCTGCCAGAAATCCCGGCAGGCCACCTTGTGGTCGGTGACCACGATGGGGTAGCGGTCGCTGATTTTCATCTGATACCTCCTTGTAAAAAAACAGACAGGCAGTCTGCTTTGAGAAAATAAAAACAAACTGATAGTCTGTTTGTCAACCAAAAGAGGAAAACCATGGCCACCAATGCACAGCGCCGCGCCCAGACCCGCGGCTGCCTGATCAATGCCGCCCGCCACCTGTTTGCCGAACAGGGCTACGCCGACACCAGCACGGACACCATTCTGTCCGGCGCCGGGGTCACCCGTGGCGCCATGTATCACCATTTCCGCAACAAGGCAGAGCTGTTCGAAGCGGTCTGTGATCTGCTCAGCCAGGAAGCCATGGCTGCCATTGAGAAAGCCGTGGACGGCCAACGCGGCAGCCTGGCCACCCTCAAGGCCGGCAGCCTGGCCTGGGTGGATTTCATGGCCCGGGACAATGTGCGGCGCATCCTGGTGGTCGAAGCTCCCTCGGTACTGGGTCAGCAACGCTGGCGGGCCCTGGATGAGCGTTACAGTTTCCCGCTGTTGCGCGAGGGCATTCGCGAAGCCATGGCGGAAGGCGCCCTGCACTTTGCTGGCAGCGCCGAAGGGCTCGCGGAGCTACTCAATGGCGCCATGAATGCACTGGTACTGAATGACCCAAGGGGAGAGAATTTGCCTCAACGACGCCAGGACCTGCTGGCCCTGTTTGATCGCTTTTGTTGATTGCTTCCGCGGAGACCCCCATGACTGCCTGCCCCTGCCAGTCCGGCCTGGATTACGCCCACTGTTGCCAACCCCTGCATCAGGGCAAGCCCGCCGCGTCACCGGAAGCGTTGATGCGCTCACGGTTTTGCGCCTTTGCCTTAAAAAATACCGATTACATTGCACAGAGCTGGCACCTGAGCCAACGCCCTGCCGGGCTGGATTTGGATGACGATCAGCAGTGGCTGGCGCTGGCGATCATTGCCAGCGATGAAGAGGGCGATACCGGCTGGGTTCATTTTCGCGCCACCAGCAAGGACCGTCACGGCCTGGGTGTGCTGGAAGAACGCTCGCGGTTTGTGAAGGAAAATGGCCACTGGTATTACCTGGACGGAACCCCCTCGGTAACAACCTTAAAGCCCGGCAGAAATGATCCCTGCCCCTGTGGCAGCGGCAAGAAATTCAAAAAATGTTGCGGGTGAAAGGCAGCAACGAGTTTCGATTTGCGAAAGGCAAAGCCGTGAGTGATTTTTTGGTTTCTAAACTCGCACGCTCACCATTCAGGAAAACGCCAGAAACCCGTCTTCCACTGGTTCTTCCAGCAGCATATGCCTGTCATAGGCATAATGGTTCATCACTTTCCACGGATGCCCCTGGCCCTGCCGAGGCAACAAATGGCTGGCGCGTTGTACATAACCGGACCCCAGCGCATCCATGATGGAATGGTCCTGCTGCGATTGCGCGCATTCGGCCCGGGGCGTCACCACAGCAAGCCGGTTTTCTTGCAGATAATTGAGCAGCCGGCACACGTAGGCAGCAGCCAGATCGGCCTTGAGCGTCCAGGACGCATTGGTATACCCGAACACCCAGGCCATGTTGGGCACTCCCTCCATCAGCACGCCTTTGTAAGTCATGCGCTGACTCACATCCAGCGGCGCACCATCAACCGATAACGTCATGCCGCCAAGCACCTGAAGATTCAGCCCGGTGGCGGTAACAATAATGTCCGCTTCCAGCTCCCGCCCGGATTTCAACAGGATGCCATTTTCCGTAAAGGTCTCGATATGATCGGTGACAATGGTCGCCTTGCCATCGCGCAGGTCCTTGAACAGATCCGCATCCGGCACCGCGCACAGGCGCTCGTCCCAGGGCATATAAGAAGGGCTGAAATGGGCCATATCCACGCCATCGCCCACATGCCGCTTGACGTTGGACAACAGCAGTTTGCGCATAAATTTCGGGTATTTTTTTGACGCTTTATAAATCAGGCGCTGCAGCTTGATATTGCGCCACCGTGCCATACCAAACACCCAGTCCGAAGGCAGCACCGCATCCAGCAGTTCGGATAATTTGTCATGGCCGGGAATGGAAAAAATATAGGAAGGTGAACGCTGCAGCATGGTGATATGAGCGGTTTCCTCCGCCATGGAGGGAACCAGTGTAACGGCCGTGGCACCACTACCAATCACCACCACTTTTTTATCCTTGTAATCCAGATCCTCCGGCCATTGTTGAGGATGGACACAGCGCCCCTTGAAGCGATCCATGCCTGGAAAATCAGGTAAATAGCCCTTGTCGTAATTGTAATAACCGGTGCAGCCAACCATAAACCGGGCGGTGAACGTCTCGGTTTCTCCACTATCTTCATGGGTTACTGTCACTGTCCAGCGCTGATCCTTTTCCGACCAGTCCGCCGAGGTAGTTTTCAGGCCATAGCGGATATGCTCTGTGACCCCAAAGGCGTCCGCCGTTTCATGAATATAATGACGAATGGAGGGCCCGTCGGCCAACACTTTCAATTCATTCCAGGGACGAAAACCATAGCCAAAACTGAACATATCAGAATCGGAACGAATCCCCGGATAACGGAACAGATCCCAGGTTCCTCCCATGGCCTTGCGCCGCTCAACAATAGCAAAACGCTGGTCCGGGCAATCCTTGCCAAGATGACAGGCCATGCCGATACCCGACAGCCCTGCACCGATTATCAGGACATCCACATCATTACCGGTGTGTTCATTATTTTCGGCATGCTTGTGCTGGCTAACCATGAGAACGCTCCCTTAAACAGCCGGTCAAATCATCACGTAAAGAGTTCCTTTACCGTTCACCATCCCATTGCCAACAACCACAGGCAACCGACTTTTTCTGCCTGCCCCGTATCCGCCAGGTCACGCAGCATGCATCCACGGAATGGCCCTTGCATTTTTACGTCCAAAGTAATCATCAGGCCGTTTCCAAGTCTATACAAAGCAGTACTTGGCCCCATTCCATAAGGGGTATAGCGTTAAACGAAAAGCAGAACAAAGGTGGCACCATGGCATCAACAGACTCAACCACCACACTCCCTGACTGGCACGACGGGAAACGTTACCTTTGGTTACTCAGCCCGGCGATCCCCGTGCTGGCTGTTTCGTTTCTTCTCATTTATCTGTTTATCTGGCCCTGGCCCGGGTTGCTCTGGGGCGGCCCTTTCCTCGTGTACGGTCTGATTCCCTTTGCCGATTGGGTGGTAGGGGCCGACACCAGCAATCCACCGGAATCTGCCGTCCCACAGCTGGAAAGCGATACCTACTACCGGCTGATTGTTTATGCCTACATCCCGACCCAGTATCTGGCCACTATCCTGGGCGCCTGGCTGGTGGCCAGCGGGGATGTGCCACTGTGGGGCCTGGTCGGTCTGGTCTTCAGTGTCGGCGCGGTTAACGGCATTGCCATCAATACCGCCCACGAACTGGGCCACAAGAAAACCCGATCCGAACGCTGGCTGGCCAAGATCACTCTGGCCCCGGTTGCCTACGGGCACTTTTTCGTGGAGCACAACAAAGGGCACCACAAAAACGT
>NZ_LWFX01001486.1:0-6115 GCF_001635175.1 Alcanivorax sp. HI0083
TGGTGGTCCATGAGCAGAATGCGGTTCCCGGGCTGACCAATCGCCTGTTGTCCCGTCTGGCCACGGTGACCCTGGAAGGCTTTCAGGGTGCCTTTGGCAATCCGCAGGCCTGCTGGGTGGGCAACCCGGTGCGTCCGGAAATTACCGCTCTGGATGAGCCTGCTCGCCGCTATGCCCAACATCAGGGCGGCTTGCGGGTGCTGGTGCTGGGTGGTAGCCAGGGCGCGCTGGTACTGAACCAGGATTTGCCCGAGCTGCTGTTGGCGGTACTGGGGCGCGACATACAGGTGCGCCACCAGTGCGGCGCCGGACGTACTGCGGAAGCGGCGCCGATTTACCAGGCGCTGGGTCTGCAGGCTCAGGTCAGCGAGTTTATTGATGACATGGCAGAAGCCTACGGCTGGGCGGATCTGGTGATTTGTCGGGCCGGCGCGCTGACCGTGGCGGAAGTGGCGGCGGCGGGCGTGGCCGCCATGTTTGTTCCCCTGCCCAGCGCAGTGGATGACCACCAGACATTGAATGCCCGTTGGTTGTCAGAGCGCGGAGCCGCGTTGCTGTTGCCCCAGCGGGACCTGGGTGCGGCAAGCCTTGCCGGCACCCTGAAACCGGTTGCTGAGCGTGGCCTGCTGGCGCAAATCGCCGAGCGGGCCCGTGAGCAGGCGATGGCGGATAGTGCTGAGCGCGCCGCCACGCTGTGTGAGGAGGTGGCCAATGGCCGATAACGACATGATTCATACGGTGCCGGAGATGCGCCGCATTCGCGGGATCCACTTTGTGGGGATCGGCGGTGTGGGCATGTGCGGCATTGCCGAAGTGCTGGCCAATCAGGGCTATGCCATCAGCGGCAGCGACATCAAGGAATCACCGGTGGTAGAGCGCCTGCGCAGTCTTGGTGTGCGGGTGGACATCGGCCACCGTGCCGAGAATATCGACGGCGCGGATGTAGTGGTGACCTCCACGGCGGTGAATACCGAAAACCTGGAAGTGGCGGCGGCCCATGAGCGTCGTATTCCGGTGGTGCCACGCGCCCAGATGCTGGCGGAGCTGATGCGCTTCCGTCATGGCATTGCCGTGGCCGGCACCCATGGCAAGACCACCACCACGTCACTGACCGCAGCAATTATGGCCGAGGCCGGACTGGATCCGACGTTTGTTATTGGCGGGCGGCTGAATAGCGCTGGCACCAATGCCCGTCTGGGGCAGAGCCGTTATCTGGTGGCAGAGGCTGATGAGTCCGATGCCAGTTTCCTGCACCTGCAGCCCATGAGCGCCATCGTCACCAATATCGATGCGGACCACATGCACACCTACGGCGGCGATTTCGCCCAGCTGGAGAACACTTTTATCGAGTTCCTCCACAACCTGCCGTTCTACGGCGTGGCAGTGATGTGTGTGGATGATCCGGTGGTGCGCAAGTTGCTGCCCAGGGTCAACCGTCAAGTGATTCGCTATGGCTTCAGCGAGGATGCAGACCTGCGTGCCGAGAACGTACGCCAGGACGGCATGGTTACCCATTTCCGGGTAGTGCGCGCCGAAGGCGAGCCACTGGAGGTGTCCCTGAACATGCCGGGCCGCCATAACGTCCTGAATGCGCTGGCGGCCATCGCCGTGTCGGCGGACGAAGGGGCTGATGATGACGCCATTATCCGTGGCCTGAATAATTTTACCGGGGTGGGGCGTCGCTTTGATGTGCAGGGCGAATACCACTTCGAGGGCGGCAGCGCGACCCTGGTGGACGACTACGGTCACCATCCCCGTGAAGTGGCCGCCACCATTGCTGCCATTCGCGATGGCTGGCCAAACCGTCGCCTGGCCATGTTGTTTCAGCCGCACCGTTATACCCGTACCCAGGACCTGTACGAGGACTTTGTGGAAGTGCTCTCCGGGGTGGATGTGTTGCTTATGCTGGAAGTGTATGCCGCCGGCGAAGACCCGATTCCCGGTGCCGATGCCCGGGCACTGTGCCGCAGCTTGCGCAAGCGTGGTCTGGAACCGGTGTTTGTGGATGACCCGGACAAGCTGCCGGCCTTGCTGGCCAGCCAGCTTCAGGACGGCGATCTGCTCGTCACGCAGGGCGCCGGTAACGTCGGCACCATTGCCAAGCAGTTGGCCGCTCAGGGAGGCAGCCATGGATAAGCGTGCATTGAAACAGCGATTGAGCCGGGTGGGCCGCGTGGCGGTGCTGGCCGGCGGCAAATCCGCAGAGCGCCCGGTGTCGCTGAAGAGCGGTGCGGCGGTGCATCAGGGCCTGCGCAATCTGGGCTTGATCGCAGAATTGGTGGATCCGGCGGACAAGAGCGTGGACACCCTGAAAGGCTTTGATGCCGCCTTTATTGCCCTGCACGGTCGCGGCGGCGAAGACGGCGTGATCCAGGGTGTACTGGAACATCTGGAGATTCCCTACACCGGGTCCGGAGTGATGGCATCGGCCATTGGCATGGACAAGGTGCGCACCAAGCAACTGTGGAAAGGGGCGGGTTTGCCGACCCCGGCGTTTTATGTGTCCGGCCGCGATGAGGTAGACCTGGGCTTCCCGGTCATCGTGAAACCGGCCCACGAAGGCTCCTCCATCGGTATGGCCAAGGCGGATAACGCTGAAGAGCTGGCCGAGGCGCTGGTTGCCGCAGAAAAATTTGATCAGGACGTGCTGGTGGAAGCCTGGGTCAACGGGCCGGAATACACCGTGGCGGTGCTGGGCGATGAAGCCTTGCCGGCCATCCGCCTGCAAACGCCCCATGCGTTCTATGACTTTGCAGCCAAGTATCAGTCCGACAGCACCGAATACCTGTGCCCGGCGGGGCTGGATGGTGCCGACGAGCAGGCGCTGCGGCAGCTGGCGCTGACAGCATTCCGGGTTGCCGGGTGCCGTGGCTGGGGCCGGGTCGATGTGATGCGCGATGCGCAGGGCCAGTGGCAGCTGCTGGAAGTGAACACGGTGCCTGGCATGACTGATCACTCGCTGGTGCCCATGGCGGCAAAGGCCACCGGCCGCGATTTTGACGTGCTGGTGGGTGAAATCCTGCTGGATGCACTGGAACGGGGTCGTGGCTAGAAACGCCCCCGCGCCCCGTGGCGCCCGCCGCAAGCCGGTGAAAAAGGCCGGCGTACCGCTGCGCGAGCGCATTGCAGCGGCGGTGCCGTGGATGCTGGTGAGCTCGGTGGCGCTGGTCATCCTGCTGGCGGTGATCTACCTGCCGTCAGCACTGGATGGCTACCCGATCCGCAAGGTGGGCGTGGACGGTGTCACCGATGTGCGCCGTCAGCAACAGATCGAGACCGCCTTGGCGGCGTTGGTGCGCGAAGAGAATTATTTCTCTGTGCCGCTGGAAGATATTTACCAGCAGTCACAGGGATTGAGTTGGGTGGAGGAGGTCTCCGTCCGTCGTCAGTGGCCCGATACCGTGGTGCTGACAGTGGAAGAGCGTCGCCCGGTGGCCGTGTGGAACGAGGCAGTGCTGGTGTCGGACAGCGGGCAGCCGTTCAAGGCGCTCAAGCAGTATGACCTGACGGATCTGCCCCACCTGAGCGGCCCGGAGCAACGGCTGGAGGAAGTCATGGGCTTCTACCACAGCATGGGCAAAACGCTGGCGGATGTGGACCTGAGCATTCGCAGCATGGACGTCAACGCGCGCCTGACCGCGCGCCTGACGCTGAATAACGACATGGAACTGGTGGTAGACCGTGAGCATTACACCACCAAATTACGCCGTTTTGTGCGGCTTTATCGTGGCGTGCTGAGCACGGATAGCCGCCAGGTAGCTCGTGTTGATCTGCGTTATGCGGACGGCATGGCAGTGACCTGGCGCGAGCAGCAGAGTTAGGAGAAAGGGTGACATGGCGACAGCAACAGAAAACATGATTGTCGGACTCGATATTGGCACCTCCAAGGTGGTTGCCATCGTCGGCCAGACAGCAGCCGATGGCACCTTGGAAATCGTCGGGCTGGGCTCGCAACCGTCACGGGGCATGAAAAAGGGCGTGGTGGTGGATATCGAAGCCACCGTGCGCTCCATTCAGCGCGCTGTGGAAGAAGCCGAGCTGATGGCGGGCTGCCATATCCACACGGTGTACGCCGGCATCGCCGGCTCCCATGTGCGCAGCCTCAACTCCCACGGCATTGTCGCTATTCGCGACCGGGAAGTGGCACAGGCGGATATCGACCGGGTGATCGACGCGGCGCAGGCGGTGGCGATTCCGGCAGACCAGAAAACCCTGCACGTACTGCCGCAGGAATATGTGGTGGACAACCAGGAAGGGGTGCGCGAGCCCATCGGCATGAGCGGTGTGCGCCTGGAAGCCAAGGTGCATCTGGTGACCTGTGCGGTGAATGCGGTGCAGAACATCGAGAAATGCGTGCGGCGCTGCAACCTGGAGGTCGATGACGTCATCCTTGAGCAGTTAGCGAGTGCTCACGCCGTGCTCACCGAAGACGAGCGTGAACTGGGCGTCTGCATCGTCGATATCGGCGGTGGCACCACGGATATCGCCATCTTCACCGAAGGCGCGATTCGTCACACGGCCAACATTCCCATCGCCGGGGATCAGGTGACCAACGATATCGCCATGGCCCTGCGCACGCCCAAGCAGCATGCGGATGAAATCAAGATCAAGTACGCCTGCGCGTTGACGCAGCTGGCCGGCGCTGACGAGACCATCAAGGTGCCCAGCGTGGGCGACCGTCCGCCGCGCACCCTCAGCCGCCAGAACCTGGCCGAGGTGGTGGAGCCGCGCTACGACGAGCTGTTCACCCTGGTGCAGGCAGAAATTCGCCGCTCCGGATTCGAAGACCTGATTCCCGGTGGCATCGTGCTCACCGGTGGTTCCTCGAAGATCGAAGGGGCTGTGGATCTGGCCGAGGAAATCTTCCATATGCCGGTGCGCCTGGGCGCGCCGCAGGGAATTTCCGGGCTGATCGACGTGGTGAAGAACCCGATTTATTCCACCTCCGTGGGCTTGCTCTTGTACGGCCAGCGCATGGAGAAGGAAGGCACCAGCGCCAAGGCCCAGGCCGGCGGGGGTGAGCTGGACTGGCTGGAGCGCATCAAGAGCTGGTTCAAAGGCAATTTTTAATGGACGCCGGATGCCCGACGCCCGAAGCCGGACGCAAAACAGGCGGCAAAGCCGCCAAAGCGTCAGGCCTCAAGCATCAGGCATCCAGCGTTTACTGAGCGCAAGCGGTGGTTCCGGGCCGCGGCAAGATGACCGGAACACTTCGACGTAATGAGTAGTAAACAGGGAAGCAACAACGGGAGATCAACCATGCAATTCAAACTGGAAGACAGCGTACCGCATGGTGCGGTAATCAAAGTGGTAGGTGTCGGTGGTGGCGGCGGTAACGCCGTGGATCACATGGTGCGTTCCGGTGTGGAAGGGGTGGATTTCATCTGCGCCAACACTGACGCCCAGGCCCTGCGTAATGCCTCATCCAAGACCGTGATTCAGCTGGGTAGCCAGGTGACTAAAGGGCTGGGCGCCGGCGCAAACCCGGAAATCGGCCGTCAGTCCGCTCAGGAAGATCGTGATCGCATCGCCGAGCTGCTGGATGGTGCAGATATGGTCTTCGTGACCGCCGGCATGGGCGGTGGCACGGGTACCGGTGCGGCCCCGGTTGTGGCTGAAATTGCCAAGGAACTGGGCATCCTGACCGTGGCTGTGGTCACCAAGCCGTTCCCCTTCGAAGGCAAAAAGCGCATGCGCTCTGCCCAGCAGGGGATCGAAGAGCTGAAAGAGCACGTTCACTCCCTGATCACCATCCCCAACGAGAAGCTGCAAGCGGTTCTCGGTGGCTCCACCAGCCTGCTGGACGCCTTCAAGGCGGCCAACGAAGTGCTGCAGGGCGCAGTGAAAGGGATTGCGGACCTGATCGTTCGACCCGGCATGATCAACGTGGATTTCGCTGACGTGCGCACCGTGATGAGCGAAATGGGTACTGCCATGATGGGTACCGGTACTGCCAGCGGCGAAGGCCGGGCGGCAGAAGCGGCGCAGGCGGCTATCTCCAGCCCGCTGCTGGAAGATGTGGATCTGCGCGGCGCGCGGGGTATCCTGATCAATATCACTGCCAACGAGTCCATCGCTCTGGATGAGTTCTCTGAAGTGGGTGATATCGTCAGCG
>NZ_LWFX01001487.1:0-740 GCF_001635175.1 Alcanivorax sp. HI0083
TGGCGTCTTCAGCGTCTCATCACCACCCAACACGCACTCCAGTCCCTTTCCGGCGTCGAGATACGCGGAGTATTGGGCATAATCCCCACCACCGTCACAGCTCAGGAAAAGGCCTTCATCCCAATCGGTGTAATACCAAGCCGCTGCCACATGACAATAGTGATGGTTGGCAAAATAAATCTCGGTTTTAGGCCCCACACCCAGCGCTTTTCGAAGCAAGCTCTGATCGATCAACGCCGTTTCATCCAGCCCGGTTTTGCGCATTTGCCCCGCCAGGTTCAGATCTCGTGTTGGCGCAGGCATCAACTTGCGTTTGAGCGTCTGTACCGGGTGGCTGGTCTTGCGAAACGTATGCTCCGGGATACGGGTACGCGTCAAGGCAACAACATCCACATCCTTGCGGGTTAGCCCTACAGCATCCAGCGCTTCATCAATGGAAGCCAGAGCAAAAAAACCGCCATCGTTCTTAATCCGGCTGACCCGCTCTTCCTTGCAGAAAGAAACCAGCTTCTCATCTCTGAATACAGCGGCGCCAGCATCGTGCCCTGTGTGGAGACCCAGTATTATCATTTTCATTCCTCTGTTGAACCGGAACCCGGCAAGCCATCCCGGCCTGCGGTCAAATAAACCGCCCATTCTACATACTCTAGCCGTTGGCTGAACCAGAGCAGACAACTTAGCGAAACCCCGTCATTACGGTACAATGCCCCCCCTTACGCCCTGTTTGCTGAATTCAAGAG
>NZ_LWFX01001488.1:0-1842 GCF_001635175.1 Alcanivorax sp. HI0083
TCAGGGCCTCAGGTCGAATACGGGTTGCCCGCCAGCAGTGGCGGAAGGGTAGCAAATCCTTCCGCCGGAGAGACACAAGGTCGGATTAGTCTTAAAGACGTAATCCGACACTCGCCCCATGGGACAGCGGCGACATTGAATGTCGGCTTACGGCCTTCGGCCTCTCTGTGCCCTCGGGTAAAGTCGACCTACAAAAGAGCGAAATGCGAGGTGTGTGGGTGGCAAGGAAACGACCGGCGCTCAGCTTCACCTCGCGTTGCCCCCCCAGGCGCGATCATCACGGCCATGGAGAGACCTATGCGCCCAATATTGTTGATAGTGAGCCTGATTATGCTCAACGCCTGCCAAACCACACCGACTGCACCAATTGAGGTGGCGGATCCGTTCGACCTGGATCGCTTTATGGGCCAGTGGTATGTGATCGCCAATATCCCCACCTTTCCCGAAAAAGGCGCCCATAATGCCACCGAGACCTATCGACGGGCCGGCCCCAATGAAATTGCGACCACCTTCACCTTCCGCAAGGATGGCGCGGACGGTGAACTGAAAACCCTGACGCCCACCGGCTTTGTTAGCGACGAGAACCCGGCAATCTGGGGAATGCGGTTTCTCTGGCCGTTCAAGGCGGATTTCCGGGTGCTGTATGTAAGCCCGGATTACCAGACCACCATCGTGGGGCGGCAGAAACGGGACTACCTGTGGATCATGGCGCGCAGCCCGGAGCTGCATGCCAAGACCTACGAACACCTGCTGGGCATCGCCCGAGAACGCGGTTACTCGCTGGACAAACTACAAAAGGTGCCCCAGGTGTGGTGACCTGACCTTGCCCAAGGTTTGCCAATGCCCTTGTGATCGCAAACCCGAACTCTTCGTGATGCGAGCATCAGTGATTCACTACGGTCCGTTCCCACAAGGGAGCGAGGTTTATGTGGGAAGCGATGCTTGCATCGCGAACAAGAACGGCAAGATTCTGCCGACCGCAAATCAAAGCCAGACAGCATTCCAAAATGGGTAATCTCTCACTGAAGTCACCAGCCCAGCCCTCACAGGGTTTGCGATGACATAACGGGCCGCTGGTTTCAATTCCGCTTCGCTTCTCAGCGCGCGATCATGGAAGCTGGATTGCCAGATGGCTTGCTCCAAGGAACGGGACACTCTGGCCTTGGCCATTCTGACAATTTGGGACAAATCATGCTTATCCGTTGTGGACAACAGCCAGTGCACATGGTCCGGCATGACCACATAGCACCACGTGTGGCTGGCGTTCTGAATATCTGATTGAGCTATAGATCTGCACACTTGGCAGGCGATAGAGAAACGGGAAAACCATGGGGTTCTGCCCGCTGTGCTGAAAGTAACCAGATAGGGTCTTCCCTGCTGGGAGAAGCGCCCTTTTCTCAAGGAATGGCTGTGGTAGCGATGAGTCATCCATAGAGCGTAACGAGCCGGGGCGGCGTGAGCTGTCAGTTTTTAGAGGACAGGCCTGTCATCTGAATCTGATTATTAAGGAACCTCTGAAAAACTCCTTGCGTACTCAGTCTTTCAGTCTGGTTCGCAATCTATACCCCATTCGGGGCACAGAGGGCGCACTTTTGAAGGTGTCCCCTAACTGGGATCGAGATATGTCCATCCATCGAAAAAGCGCAACAACGAGTGCGGGCCAGCCTGGATGACCCGAAGCACCCGTTCGGGCATAAAGGCGCGGCCTGAAGCGCACACCTGCTGCGCCTTGCCTCTCGGAAAGGGAACCACCCTGACCATCAAGACAAGACGCAACAGCTGCACGCTTCAGGCCACGCTGAGCATGCAAGGAGTTTTTCAGAGGTTCCTTAACCTTTTGAG
>NZ_LWFX01001489.1:0-929 GCF_001635175.1 Alcanivorax sp. HI0083
TAACCGTCTTCTCCCAGTTCGCCGACACCAAAGTTGGTGTGGCGACGGAAGCGCATCTGGTCCTGCTTGGGTAGATCAGGAATAAATTCCGAGCCCACCTGCATGGAAACGACGGTTTTCTGCGCGCCCATCAACTTGGGGATGATGGTGGTGAAGGCCAGCTCGGCACGCTGAATGTCAAACTCCTCAAAGCCGTGCACTTCGCTGCCGGAGTTGTAGACGTAGTCGATGGTGCCCTGCGGAATGGTCGCGAGCCCGGAAGCTGCCGCAGCGGGAACGCCGTTGGCCTCCAGTACGCGAGCCGTGGTCAGGTCAGGGGTATTGATCTGGATCGGCATGTCCGGCAGGTAGCTCAGGTTGAGCGCCAGGTTGCCCACGCCTTCAAAGGTCTTGTCGGCGGTGAGGCCGAATACCTGAATGTCTTCCGGGTATTCATAGAAGTAGGCGATATCGTTGCCCGCGGTGATACCCTGGGGGAGCGGGCTGTCTTCCTTGGTCACCGAGTAGTAAGGCAGTCGGCTGTGATAATTGAAGAAGTAGGTGCCGATCTTGGCCTTGGATTCCGGGAACGCGTAGTCAAACTTCAGGCCGTACTGACCGCCGTCCTTGGGTTCATTTTCATCCCTGCGGGGAATGTAGGCACCGGCGTTGTAGGCATCCTGGTTCGGAATGACGGCGGAGCTGGAGAAGGTGGCATCACAGCCCAGTGCGGTGTTGTCCAGGGTTGAGAAAAAGGTCCCGCAACCGTCCAGGTTTGCCGCACGCCATTCATACTGATAGAAGGACTTCATGCTCAGGCGGTCAGTGAAGTTGTAATCCACGGTGACCATGCCGGAGGGCGTCAGGAATTCCGTGTATTCCGACCCGGGGCGGTGCAATGCGGCCAGGTCGACCGCATTCAGTGAGCTGAAGGAGCCGCGTGAATAGAG
>NZ_LWFX01001490.1:0-1260 GCF_001635175.1 Alcanivorax sp. HI0083
AAAGATGGTAAGCAGTCACTCACCCGGCACCGGCCACAGCAGACAAACCGCTATCAGCCACTCTCCCCTTGCTCTATAATCGCCGCCCTATGGGAAAAGCCAACAAGAAAGCCAAAGCACCGTCGGCCACCATTGCGCAAAACCGCAAGGCACGCCACGAATATCATCTGGAAGAGCACTTCGAAGCCGGCCTGGTATTGGAAGGCTGGGAAGTGAAGTCCCTGCGTGCCGGCAAAGGCAACCTGACAGAAGCCTACGTCTTGCTGAAAAACGGCGAGGCCTTCCTGTTCGGTGCCCGTTTCGAGCCCCTCAACACCGCCAGCACCCACGTTAACCCGGACCCGACACGCACGCGCAAACTGCTGCTGCACCGTCGTGAGCTGGGGCGGGTATTTGGCGGCGTACAGAAAGACGGCTTCACCTGCGTACCGGTGAGCCTGTACTGGAAGAAAGGGTTCGCCAAGTGCGACATCGCACTGGCCAAAGGCAAGCAGAAGTTCGACAAGCGCGCCACAGAGAAAGAGCGCGACTGGAATCGCCAGAAGCAGCGCATACTGCGGCAGAGATGACGCCGTAAAGAGGCGTCACGCCCTGCCGCCGGGCACTGTCTCAGGCTGTCTTGATTACGCCGTGTGGCGGGTATTTACATCCTGTGCACGGCTATCGCCACGCAGCTGCCAATACAATTGCAGCCAGGCGCGAAGCACCGCAGGCAGGAAGTAAACGGCGAACAGAATCACCGGAATCCGTGCTTCCGGGGTCGCCATATTCACCAGGTAAATACCTGCTGCATACGCAGCCAGCGCAAATACCAATTGCAACGCTCTGTAGAGCAGCGGCTGAGCCTTCAAAGGCGACAGTGCCTTCTCGGAAACTTGCCCTGCTGACCGAAAGATCGTGTTCATCATCCTTCTCCTTCAATGAACGACAATGCTTTGATCAGCGGCCTTCTTGATACATCAATCTCAAGGCTCGCTGTAAAGCCATTGTGTGGTACACAATATTTGAGCCAGATGCCCCTGGGTCGCTTATGGCTACCCGTTCACCTTTTGCTCAACCTCACCACTGGCCGATGTAACTTTGCCGTGGTGACACCGCTATAGTGCGCCCGAAAAATGACAGCACAAGCTTACTGGGTCGGATTGTCGGACAACAGATGTGTATTCAGGTAACACTTTTCACATTCTGATTACAAATGAACAATCTTCATGCCGCCCGCCACCAAGGCATGGTCAGTTCCGCCACCTCCGAACAACCCGC
>NZ_LWFX01001491.1:0-1405 GCF_001635175.1 Alcanivorax sp. HI0083
CCCCACGGGCAAGAGCGCCACCCGCCCGCCGCTGAGTCGAGAAGATGTGCTGCGCAACGCGGAGACCTACAAAGAGCAGGTCTTCAAGATTCTCGACGAGAGCAAAACCCGGGTCGCCTTCAACTCCAGCTGGATGAACGAGGTTGGCGCGGCCGGCATGATCAAGCTGGCAGGCCAGTACACGGTGGCGCGGATGCTGGAGCGTGATGATTTCGACAAGCGTTACAAGGGTAATCAGCCCATAGCCATCCACGAATTCCTCTACCCGCTGGTGCAGGGTTACGACTCCGTGGCCCTGGAGGCGGATGTGGAGCTGGGCGGGACCGATCAGAAGTTCAACCTGCTGATGGGGCGTACGCTGCAAAAGTCTTATGGCCAAGCGCCACAGATCTGCCTGACCATGCCGATTCTGGAAGGACTGGACGGCGTGCAGAAGATGTCCAAATCGTTGGGCAACTATGTGGGGGTCAACGATGCGCCGGGGGAAATGTACCGCAAGCTGCTCTCGCTTCCCGACAGTCTCACCTGGCGCTATTATGAACTGCTCAGTGCCTGCTCCAATGAGCGCATTGAGGAATTGAAGGCCGAGGCGGAGACTCTGGGCTCGCCCCAGGAGGCCAAAAAAGCCTTTGCGCTGGAGATGGTCGAGCGGTTCCATGGGGCCGAGGCGGCCCAGGCGGCGCCCAAATCGGCAGGCAACCAGATTGCGCTGGGCGATATCCCTGATAATGTGCCGGAAGTTGAGGTGGATCTGGGGGATCAGGACAGCATCCATATCCTGCCGTTGCTACGGGAAGCAGGCCTTGTGCAGAACGGCAAGGCGGCCAAGGACGTATTCGGGCGGGGCGCGGTGTACCTGGATGGGGCTCAACTCAGTGAGGAGCGCACCTTCTCCCGTGGCGATAGCCACGTGATTCAGGCCGGAAAGAAGAAGATTGCCCGGGTGACGGTCAAATAACAGGCGTTGGCGCCTGTTTTCTCGGCGATTTGAGCGGAATTTGAACGGTCAGCAGGTTTTTTAAAAAAAGTGCGAAAAAGGGTTTGACTCCCAGAGCGAACTCTCTAGAATGCGCACTCCTCGACGGGGCAACAACGCAACGCACCACAGCGAAGCGCCACGAACGAGACGCTCTTTAACAATCAGGCAAGCAAACGTGTGGGACCTGTTCGGGATGGGGTCTTTAAAAGATTTCAGTTCTGAACGAGTCAACAAAGTTTTTGTTAATTCAGATGACGAACTGAGCATGCATTAAGTGCTCCTCTCTATGAGAGGCCACTTTAAACGCTTTTCTTAACTGAAGAGTTTGATCATGGCTCAGATTGAACGCTGGCGGCAGGCCTAACACATGCAAGTCGAGCGGAAACGATCCTAGCTTGCTAGGAGGCGTCGAGCGGCGGACGGGTG
>NZ_LWFX01001492.1:0-2313 GCF_001635175.1 Alcanivorax sp. HI0083
AGCCAACCGACCCTCAGTGCGGCTATTAAAAAGCTGGAAGAACAACTGGGCATGCCCCTGTTCGAGCGGCGCCCCCGCGAAGTGGTCGTCACCCCCCAGGCCGAGCCCATTGTCGCCCAGGCCCAGCGCGTGCTGGAACAGGCTGACCTGCTCTCCCAGATGGCCACGAGCCAACGCGACCAGCTCAGCTCGCCGCTGCGGGTCGGGGCGATCTTTACCGTCGCCCCCTATCTGTTCCCCACCATGGTGCCGCGGGTGCGCGAAGCAGCGCCGGAGATGCCGCTGTTCATCGAAGAAAATTACACCCACGTGCTGCGACGCAAGCTGGAACATGGCGAACTGGACGCTATTATCGTGGCACTGCCCTTTTCCGGTGGCGGTCTGGTACGGGCCCGCATGTACGAGGAATCCTTCTCCGTGCTCCTGCCCGGTGACCATGCCTGGACAGCGCAGAAGAAAATCGCCCCGGAACAGCTACTCGACGAATCCCTGCTACTGCTCGGCGAAGGCCACTGTTTCCGTGACCAGGTGCTGGAGCTGTGCCCGGCTATCGATTCCCAACACCAACGCAACCTGGTGCAGATCGAAGGTGGCTCCCTGGAAACCCTGCGTCATATGGTCGCCGGCGGGCTGGGCATTACCGTGCTACCCAATTCGGCCCTCCATCAGCACGGTTACAACAAGGACACCTTTGCCGTGCGGCCATTTGAAGAGCCGGTGCCCTCACGGACCATCGCCCTGGTCTGGCGCGACAGCTTTCCTCGGCCCAAGGCCATCGAAGTACTGCGCCAGGCGGTGCCCAAGGAAGGATTGTCGGGATAACGATGGGCAGGAAGGTTTCTCCCTGTAGGAGCACCTCTCGAGGTGCGAACCCTACCCAGGCAAGACGCTGGAACCCGATTCGCACCTCGAGAGGTGCTCCTACAGCGGTGTTGCCCAACCATGGCCAGTGACAGCCTCTCCAGCCTCCCCATCACCCGCCTGAAAGGCGTGGGCCCTGCTGCTGCCGAAAGGCTCGCTAAACTGGGCCTGCACAATCTGGAAGATCTGCTTTTCCACCTACCGTTTCGCTACGAAGATCGCACCCGTATTACCCCCATCGGCGGCCTGCGCCCGGAAACCGGCGTCGTCATCGAAGGGCAGGTGATGGCCGCCGATGTGATCTTCGGCCNCCGCCGTTCACTGCTGTGTAAAGTGGCCGACGGCACCGGCATGGTGACGCTACGCTTCTACCATTTCAGCGCCGCCCAGAAGAACAACCTGGAGCGCGGCAGAACCATTCGCGTGTACGGCGAGCCCCGCCCCGGCTCCGCCGGGCTGGAGTTCTACCATCCGGAATACCAGCTGGATTATGCCGACAGCGGCCTGCCGCCACTGGAAAAAGCCCTGACCCCGGTCTATCCCACCACCGATGGCGTCAGCCAGAAAACCCTGCGCAACCTGACCGGCCAGGCGCTACATTACTTGCAGGCACACCCGCCCCAGGAATTGATCCCCGCGCAATTGCTGGATCAGAGCGGATTACCCAGCCTGACCCAGGCGCTCAGCAAGCTGCATAACCCGAACCCGGATGACCCGGTGAACCTGCTGCTGGAAGGCAAGCACCCGGCGGTGAAACGTCTGGTCATGGAAGAAATGGTGGCTCACCAGTTGGGCATGCTGCAAAAACGGGCCGGACAGAAAGCCTTCCATGCCCCGCGGCTCAGCGGGCAAACGCTGTTTGAAAAACTGCAGGCCAGCCTGCCCTTTGCCCTGACCGGGGCGCAGCAGCGCGTCATCGGTGAGCTCATGGGTGACATGGCCAAGCCCCACCCCATGCTACGGCTGGTGCAGGGGGACGTGGGATCGGGCAAAACACTGGTGGCGGCAGCGGCGGCCCTCGCCGCTATCGAATCCGGTTATCAGGTGGCCCTGATGGCACCCACCGAACTGCTGGCAGAGCAACACCGGGACAATTTCCGCCACTGGCTGGCACCGCTGGGCATCGAGGTTCACTGGCTGGCCGGCAGCCTGGGCATCAAAGCCCGTCGGGAAACCAATGCGGCACTGGCTGATGGCAGCGCCCGGATTGTTGTCGGTACCCACGCCCTGTTCCAGGAAGCGGTGCAATTCCACCGGCTCGGGCTCACCATCATTGATGAGCAACACCGTTTCGGCGTGCAGCAACGCCTTTCCCTGCGCGAAAAAGGCCGCTTTGAGACCGCCAACGGCAGCCAGGTCCCCCACCAGCTAACGCTCACCGCCACCCCCATTCCCCGCACCCTGGCCATGAGCGTGTACGGCGATCTGGACACCTCGGTGATCGACGAAATG
>NZ_LWFX01001493.1:0-833 GCF_001635175.1 Alcanivorax sp. HI0083
TTCAGGCTACCTACTCTTTCTATGAAGAATATACTCACATATTTGACCCACGCCTAAATAACACGCCTATTATTGAATTCTGACAGCCAGCAATCGACATTAGTCTAAACAGGATTGGGCTATTTTCCGCAAAATAGTCGCTTTCCTCACCATAGATCAATTCCCCAGCGTTTTACCAAGAAAGCAAGCAGAGCAAAACAAAACACGGTCAAAAAAGCTGACACTAATAAAGCCAGCCAAAATCCCCAGCGCTCAAGCATTGCTGGGAATAAGGCGAACATGGGCAGCGTTGGGAGCACATACCAAAAGGTATACCAAGCATGATTGGCCAGTTTGGCAGTGGGTTGGCCCTCAAAATAAAGCCACACCAAGACCATTAGTGTAACGACAGGCAGTGACGCCAATAGCGCCCCCACCCTATCACTCTGCTTAGCCAGCTCGGAAACCAAGACTATAATTGCTGCTGATACTAGGTATTTAATGACTAGCATTGACATAATTTTTCCTCTTGATTCCCTAGCTTAATATCAATCAATTCCTTTGAACTCACCAGTGAAGTTTACGTCGTACACATTACCCGTGTTGGTCATAAGTATATAAAGCGTTCGCTCCTCATCTTCATGATCCATAGCCACAATGTAATATCCGGGGCCAAATTTACTGATACCCACGCTCTCGTCGGGGATCTCTCTCCAGCTTTCGTCCAGTTTGCCAAATCCCATACCCCGATCTTCCTCGGTGAGCTCGACAGCCACATACCTGGCTACTTCCTCCGCCTGATCGGCGGTTACCGTGGCATGCCCTCCGCCGTGAGAAAACACCGGCGAGGCAAA
>NZ_LWFX01001494.1:0-1127 GCF_001635175.1 Alcanivorax sp. HI0083
CTTCCTGGACCCGGTCACCGGCGAGATTGTCGGCAAGCGCGAGTGGGGGAAAATCTCCCTGCACCCGGAGCACCTGATGTCGTTCCTTTACAAGCTGCACTTCACCCTGCACCTGCCGGAATGGAAGGGCATTGATCGCTGGGGCATCTGGTTGATGGGGGCCGCCGCCATGGTCTGGCTGTTCGATACCTTTATCGCCATGGCGCTGACCCTGCCGCGCAAACGCCGCGTACAAAAGCCCGGCGGCAAGAGCTGGATGCAACGCTGGAAACCGGCCTGGATGATTCGTCGTGGCGCGGGCGCCTACAAACTGAACTTCGATCTACACCGGGCCGTGGGGCTGTGGGTGTTCGGGCTACTGCTGATGCTGGCCTTTACCTCTTTCTCCCTGAACCTGTACCGGGAAATTTTTTACCCGGTCATGTCCATGGTGTCAGAAACCACCCCGGGGCCGTTTGAAACACGCACACCCACCGCCTTGCATGATCCGGTAGAACCCCAGGTAAGCTGGCCTGAATTATTTGCAAAAGCCCGCACCGAAGCGGACAACCGCGGCTGGGAAGAACCCATCGGCGACACCTTCTACAGCGACAATTTCGCAGTCTTCGGCGTGCGTTTCTACTACCCGGGTGAAGACCACGACAGCGGCGGCATGAAGGTGAAAAGCCTCTACTATGATGGCAAGAGCGCGGACTTGATCGGTGACGAAGTGCCCTGGGAAGGCACCGCCGCCGATGTCTTCAACCAACTGCAATTCCCACTGCACTCCGGCCGTATTGCCGGCCTGCCCGGCCGCATCATCGTGTCGATCATGGGCATCGCCGTGGCCATGCTCTCCATCACCGGCCTGGTGATCTGGTGGAAGAAACGCAAGGCGAGGGTGGCCAGCAGAAAGCGTAAACAGGAAATGGCCTTGAACTCCGCCACCTACCAATAAGCACCTGTAGGAGATTCTATGTTGTCCACCCCAGTCTTCATGAGGCAGGGGCCGGCTGATAGTCGGTGCCATTTTTCATAAGCGCGAAGGCGATACGAACCAGTTTGCGCGCCAGGATGACTAACGCTTGGGTAGTTGCCAGCCCTCGATCCAGATAAGCCTGATAGACCCCTGCCCAACGCTTGCTCCG
>NZ_LWFX01001495.1:0-1599 GCF_001635175.1 Alcanivorax sp. HI0083
CCTGCTCGGGCTCACTACGCGGTTGAATCGGCTTAAGGCACGCAGTCGACGCAGCCGCTTGAAGGTGGCGGCCACTGACCGCTTTGTCCGCAAATTGGGTGACACCGGCATCATCGATCTGGGCCTGCGTCTGGGGCCCTATGGCAGTGGCGGCAAGGCCCTGGCCGAGCTCAAAGAGAACGGCCTGCATACACTGCCCAAAGTGGCCTGGCGCCTGCTGCGGGGAAAAAGCCATGGGCTGACCTTCAAGAGTCTGCAAGCGGCTCCGCACGGCATTGATCTGGGGCCGCTGACGCCCATGTTGCCGCAGCGTCTGTTTACGCCCGATCAGCGCATCAATCTGGTGCCCGCGCTCTACCACCGGGCCTTGCAAGGTTTGCCGGTGCCGTCTGCTCCGGAAAAGGATCAGCTGCTGATGATTGGCCGGCGCCATATCCGCAGCAATAATTCCTGGATGCATAACAGCCAGCGCCTGATCAAAGGTAAGGGTCGCTTCACTGCGATTGTGCACCCGCAGGATGCCCAGCGACTGGGTGTGGAAGAGGGGGCGGATGTGACCATCAGCGGCAGCGCCGGCAGCATCACGCTCCCGGCCAGTATCAGTGACGACATCATGCCCGGGGTGATCAGTGTGCCCCATGGTTGGGGCCATGACCGCGACGGCGTGCAGCTGGAAATCGCCCGCTCTACCCAGGGCTGCAGTGTGAACGATGTGATCGGCACGGAACGGGTGGAAGCGGTAACGGCCATGGCGCAGCTCAATGGCATTCCCGTCACGCTGGCCCCAGCAATCTGCCCGTGAGAGTCGCTCCGTGGCGAGCGGCGGCATGTGTTGCCGGGTGCCTGTCGCTGCCTTGCGCGGCGGCAGTTACCGAAACCGATACCTTCATGGCGAATGTGGAGAAGGGCACTCACGGGCCCAACCTGGAAAAAGGCAACTGGGTAGTGGCGCCCATCCCCGTGTCGAACCCCACCATGGGTACAGGTTTGCAACTGGCGACCCTGTACCTGCACCCGTCCCGTGATGGCAATGGTGGCCCCAACCCCACCAGTGGCCTGGGCGCCATGTACACCGATACTGACAGCTGGGTGGTGGGTGCCTTTCATCAAGATTACCTGTTGGATGATCGTTTGCGGGTTACGGCACCGGCCTGCGCTGGCAAACTACCCCGAGCAAGCCTCTGCACATCGGTGTGGATGTGGCCTTCACAGAAGACGATACCGTCTTCTTTATTCAGTTGGGCGAAAGTTTTTAGGCCGGGTTTCTTCGTTAAGATCTTCTTCGCGATGCAAGCATCGCCTCCCACAGAGAGGCTTCATTTTATGGGGTGGTGGTTTTGTGGGAAGCGATGCTTGCATCGCGAAGAAAGAGGCTCACCTTATATCCTCAAAAGGTTAAGGAACCTCTGAAAAACTCCTTGCATGCTCAGCGTGGCCTGAAGCGTGCAGCTGTTGCGTCTTGTCTTGATGGTCAGGGTGGTTCCCTTTCCGAGAGGCAAGGCGCAGCAGGTGTGCGCTTCAGGCCGCGCCTTTATGCCCGAACGGGTGCTTCGGGTCATCCAGGCTGGCCCGCACTCGTTGTTGCGCTTTTTCGATGGA
>NZ_LWFX01001496.1:0-2288 GCF_001635175.1 Alcanivorax sp. HI0083
GGATGCGTTTGCCCGTTACAACCTGGAGCAGATCAGCCCTGCGGACGAGCCGTTCAACCCGGAATTGCATGAGGCCATGACCATGGTGCCGGTCCCCAATGTGGACCCCAATACCGTGATCGAGGTGCTGGAGAAGGGCTATCAGCTCAACGGCCGCCTGATTCGCCCGGCGCGAGTGGTGGTCAGTAAAGCCCCCTGATTGGGTGTGGGAAAAAGCGATTCGGCCCCTTGAAACGGCGAGCATGACCGCCATATAGGAGCCAGACGAATTAACAATTCAACTGCCTGGGGCGCCGACAGGGTCCCGGCTGGTGTGAAGGAGATAGAACGACTATGGGTAAGATTATCGGTATCGACCTGGGTACGACCAACAGCTGTGTGGCCGTGCTGGAAGGTGACAAGACCAAGGTTATTGAAAACGCAGAAGGCGCGCGCACTACGCCGTCCATCATCGCCTACACCGACGACAAGGAAACCCTGGTCGGTCAGTCTGCCAAGCGTCAGGCGGTGACCAACCCGGAAAACACCCTGTACGCGGTGAAGCGTCTGATCGGCCGCCGTTTCGACGACAAGGTGGTTCAGAAGGACATCAAGATGGTGCCCTACAAGATCACCAAGGCTGACAACGGTGATGCCTGGGTGGAAGTGAAAGGCGAGCAGATGGCGCCGCCGCAGATCTCTGCGCAAGTGCTGAAGAAAATGAAGAAGACCGCGGAAGATTACCTGGGTGAATCTGTCACCGAGGCTGTTATCACCGTGCCGGCTTACTTCAACGATTCCCAGCGTCAGGCCACCAAAGATGCCGGTCGCATCGCCGGTCTGGACGTGAAGCGTATTATCAACGAGCCCACCGCGGCGGCCCTGGCCTATGGCCTGGACAAGAAAGGCGGCGATCGCACCATCGCGGTCTACGACCTGGGTGGCGGTACTTTCGATATTTCCATCATCGAAATCGCCGAAGTGGATGGCGAGCACCAGTTTGAAGTGCTGGCCACCAACGGCGACACCTTCCTGGGTGGTGAGGATTTTGACCTGGCGCTGATCAACTTCCTGGCGGATCAGTTCAAGGCGGACTCCGGCATCGATCTGGGCGGTGATCCGCTGGCCATGCAGCGCCTGAAAGAAGCGGCCGAGAAAGCCAAGATTGAGCTGTCCTCTGCCGAGCAGACCGAAGTGAACCTGCCGTACATCACTGCAGACAGCACCGGTCCCAAGCACCTGGTGGTGAAAGTGACCCGCGCCAAGCTGGAATCCCTGGTGGGTGACCTGGTGAGCCGTTCACTGGAGCCGTGCAAAACCGCACTGGCTGATGCGGGCGTAAAGACGGCCGATATCACCGACGTGATTCTGGTGGGCGGTCAGACCCGTATGCCGATGGTGCAGAAGAGCGTTACCGAGTTCTTCGGCAAAGAGCCGCGCAAGGACGTGAACCCGGATGAAGCGGTTGCCATGGGTGCAGCGATTCAGGGTGCGGTACTGAGCGGTGACGTGACCGACGTGCTGTTGCTGGACGTGACCCCGCTGACCCTGGGTATTGAAACCATGGGCGGCGTGATGACGCCGCTGATCGAGAAGAACACCACTATCCCGACCAATGCGTCGCAGGTGTTCTCCACTGCGGACGATAACCAGACTGCCGTGACGGTACATGTGCTGCAGGGCGAGCGTAAGCAGGCGGCGCAGAACAAGTCGCTGGGTCAGTTCAACCTGGAAGACATTCCGCCGGCACCGCGCGGCATGCCGCAGATCGAAGTGACCTTCGACATCGACGCCAACGGTATTCTGCACGTGGGCGCGAAAGACAAGGCCACCGGCAAAGAGCAGACCATCCAGATCAAGGCCTCTTCCGGTCTGTCCGATGAAGAGATCGATCAAATGGTGGCGGATGCCGAAGCGCACGCGGACGAAGACAAGAAGTTCGAAGAGCTGGTGCAAACCCGCAACCAGGCGGATCACCTGGTGCATGCGACTCGCAAGACTCTCGAGGAAGCCGGCGACAAGGCTACCGACGAAGAGAAAGAGTCCATCACCAAGGCCGTGGATGAGTTGGAAGAAGCCGCCAAAGGTAGCGACAAGGACGACATCGAAGCCAAGATCAAGGCGTTGTCCGAAGTGTCCGCACCGCTGGCCGAGAAGATGTACGCCGAACAGGCCCAGCAGGCTGAAGGTGCTGCCGGCGCCGAAGGCGGCCAGCAGCAGGCAGGCGATGACGTGGTCGATGCCGAGTTCGAAGAAGTCGACGACGACAAGAAGAAGTAAGTAACGCCTGACGCCCGACGCCGGATGCT
>NZ_LWFX01001497.1:0-2456 GCF_001635175.1 Alcanivorax sp. HI0083
ACAGCCTTTCCGACAAACCCCTGCTGCGCAAAGTGGCCTTCCGTATGCCCAGCTTCCTGCAGCCGCAACCGGTGCATCACGGCTTTGTGCTCGGCCTCGACGAGCAAGGACAGGTCACTCACAATCTGCAAGACAACAGCGACGGCGCCTTCGCCCCGATCACCAGCGCCGAACAGCATGGCAACACCCTCTACCTGGGCAGCCTTACCGAGCCTCGCTTTGCCGCTTACCCCCTGGGCGATAACAGCCCCCTCACTGACATTAATGATGGAGGCAGCGACAAATGAGCGCCCTGAACGCCGCCTTTATCGGACTAGGCACCATGGGCTACCCCATGGCCGGCCATCTGGCCGAAGCAGGCATTTCCATGACGGTGTACAACCGAACAACTCTCCGGGCGCAGCAATGGGCACGGGATTACCCAGGCAACTACGCAGCCACACCTGCCGAAGCCGCCCGGGGAGCGGATCTGGTCTTTGTCTGTGTCGGTAACGACGACGACCTGCGTCAGGTAACGCTCGGTGATGACGGCGCCCTGCAAGGCTTGGCCAAGGGCGCCATTCTGATCGATCACACCACTGCCAGCGCAGAAATGGCCCGCGAGCTGGATACCGCCTGTCGAAAGCAGGGCAATCATTTTATCGATGCCCCGGTCTCCGGCGGACAGCAAGGAGCAGAAAACGGCCAACTCTCGATCATGTGCGGGGGTGACGAGGCGGTCTATCAGCGCGTACTCCCCACCCTTCAGCATTACGCCAAAGCCACCAACCTGATGGGGCCGGCGGGCAGTGGCCAGCTGACCAAAATGGTCAACCAGATCTGCGTAGCCGGGCTGGTGGAAGGGCTTGCAGAAGGCGTCGCCTTTGCCTTGAACGCCGGCCTGGATGCCAGCAAAGTCTTCGAAACCACCAGTCAGGGGGCCGCCGGCTCCTGGCAGATGGTAAACCGGCACCAGACCATGATCGACGACCAGTATGAGCACGGCTTCGCGGTGGACTGGATGCGCAAGGACCTGGATATCTGCCTGAACGAAGCTGCCCGGAACGGGACACCCCTGCCCGTCACGGAGCAGATAAACGACTTTTACCGGGATATTCAGGCCATGGGTGGGGGCCGCTGGGATACATCGTCCCTGCTGCGTCGATTACAGAAAAAGCCTGAAACCTGAAGCCGCATGCCTGACGCAATAAAATTGAAACCCACACCACCACCGATGTGATTGCGGGTTTAGGCGTCAGGCACCCCGCAAGGCGAAAAAACAGCCCTCATCAGAAACCGGGGCTTGCCCTTAAATCCACGACAAATCTTCATTCAAGGCAACTTCACTGCCCCTTTTCTGGGCACCAGCGCGTCCGCATTCCCGTGTGAAAGCTGCTCCGCCACTTTTTTGGGCAATGCTTCCAGCAACGGTTCATACTCGCCCAGCACCTTCTCCATGCTGTCGAAATGCCCCACCAGGTCGGTTCCCAGGGTAAAACGGTCCGGAAATTCACGGATAAGGGCCAGCCACTCCTTGCTGGGCACGCCGTCATCAATCAGGTAGTGGTCTTTCACGCTCCACGACAGGTCGATGTACAAATTTTCATAGCGGCTCAGTAATGCCCGCAGGATAGGCGGTAAGGTCCCCAGTGGCGCCTGTCGCTCTTCCACACCACCACTGGTGCCTGCGTGGGCCAGCAAAAAACGGGTTTCCGGGTGTTCACTGAGCGCCTCTTCCAGCTCCCCCAGATAGATCGGTGTCTCTTCGCGAAGGGAGGTCAAGTTGCTGTGCAGCAACACGGGAAGATCATAGCGCCCCGCCATTGCATACACCTTCATCAGTGCCGGATGGTTGGCCCGGGGAGTCTCTCCTTCGGTGAGCGCAGTGAGCTGATCATGCCGGGTGAGAATTTCTCCAATCCCCTGCCACAGCCCCGGATAACGCTCAATGAGGCTTTCCACCTGCTCCGCTGCGTGCATGTCCGTGGGGTTGAAACCACTGATAAACGGCTGCAACCGCGCCTGCTGCTCCTCCGGCAGCGACAACACCGCCTGGGCCACAATGTCATCCGTGGCGCTGTAGTAATACAGCGGCGCCTCATCGCCCAGATAATAGCGGGGGCGGCGTGGCGCCTCTGCCTGCCATTTTTTCATCACCGGCAGACCAAATACCCAGGCTCGCTCCACACCTGCCTCATCCATGGCCGCGATCATCGCCTGGGCGCCCTCACTGTCCTGCATGAAATCCACATAGTGCAGGTGCGCATCAGTCCATTGCCGGCTCGCAACATCTCCTGCATTGGCACAGCCTGCCGACAGCGCAGCCAACAGCAACACTCCGCTACCCAACACATTAACCCTGTTTCCCATCCAGCCTCTCCAGCAAATGTTCACCAACCCGGCGCCCGGCCATCCAATGACCGCAATACAGTGACTACAGACATCTCAGGTTGTTCATGGATATGACATTTTCTTGC
>NZ_LWFX01001498.1:0-579 GCF_001635175.1 Alcanivorax sp. HI0083
CTGTGGTTTCATCGGCAGCGCCTTTATCCGCTGGGCCTTGGCCAATACCAAGGCTACTATCGTCAATCTCGATGCTCTCACCTATGCCGCTCAGCCTCAAGCACTGGCTTGCGTGGAAGGCGATGGGGGTTATTACTTTGTCAAAGGTGACATAAACAATGCTGATTTGGTGTCGAAATTGCTGGAGGAACACCAGCCTTGTGCATTGATCAACTTTGCAGCGGAATCCCATGTGGACCGTTCCATCACAGCCCCTATGGAGTTCTCGCGCACTAATATCCAGGGCACCCTGACCTTGCTCGAAGCTTGCCGCAGCTGGCTTCAAGTGCGAGCTGGTTCGCGCCCGTTTCGTTTTCTGCAAGTATCCACTGATGAGGTGTACGGTGACTTAGGGCCTAAAGGGGCGGCAGCACAGGAAGGTGATCCCTGGCATCCCGGCTCACCCTATGCGGCGAGTAAGGCTGCAGCGGATCATCTAGTGGACGCCTGGGTGCACACCTATGGCTTTCCTGCCCTGATTTCCCATGCCAGCAATAATTATGGCCCTTGGCAGTATCCAGAGAAGCTGATCCCGCGGGT
>NZ_LWFX01001499.1:0-2534 GCF_001635175.1 Alcanivorax sp. HI0083
GGAAGGCACCGTCAGCCTGGACTGCCCAGGTCTTCATGGCGCCGGGTCCAATGAAGATTACTCCGTGTTCGGTTGCAGCGACGGCGTGCTCATCGTTCACCAGGACGGAGAAAACTTCACCGCCCAGCACGTGAACAACGCCGCCCTGGGACTGACCGGCAGTGAGCGAGTAGGCAGCTTCGACAGCCACCACGAAATGCCACACTTCGTTGGCTATGCTGGTGATCGCATCCTGATCATCCCCCCGGATGATGGCGACGTGCAGGAACTGGACTGGAAAGAAGGCGCTGCCGTCTCTCTGGACAGCCACAGCCTGGCCCCCCATGGCGAGCACCTGGTGCTACTGGATGACGCCGGCGACCTGCGCATTTTCGACACCGCCGACTGGAGCGAACATGCCCACGTGGAAAACGCCATTGATCCGGCAACCGCCGCGCCTCCGGCCAGTGGTCACGGCAGCCGTGTCGCCATGACCGTGGCCGGCGAACCCGCCCATGCCTTCCTGTCCGATGCCGGCAACCAGTCCATCGTTGTCGTGCATTTGGAGGAAGGCAGCATAGAAACCCCGCTGTCCCTCAACTTCACCCCCGGCGCACTGGCCTGGGCCGGCCTCGCCGGTGCACACGAAGAACACGCAGAAGACGGGGACCATGACCACGACGAACATGATCATGATCACGACCACTAACCCCCAACCGCAACCTCACAGCTAACCGCAGGAGGCTGCCTGCAGGCGATGCTTTTGCCATCCCCTGCAGGCGCCCCTGCCACTTTCGCCCCCGCCCTGCCTCCCCGGTAACACTCCCGGTCGCCGTCGCCCCCACTTTTCACTACAATCACTCTATTATTGCGTCGAGACTTAACACCCAGTGGGAGAACCCATGAAAAAAGTACTGTTTGCCGCTGCTTTGGCAATGCCCCTTTTCGCCAACGCCGGCGGCTTTGCCGGTATCGATATCATCAGCAGCGACATCGAACCGGATAACACCACCTCCAGCGCCGACCCCAAAGCGCTGCAATTCAAATTCGGTAGCTGGATCAACCGCGACGAAACCCTCGGCGGCGAAGTACGCCTGGGCCTGGGCGTCGATGACGATAAACTCAGCAACAACGTGGACCTGGAAATCGACCGTTACTACGGCGCCTACTTCCGCGGCCAATTCCCCAACACCATGCCCGTACGCCCCTACGGCCTGATCGGTGCCACCTACGTGGAAACCACCGAGAAAAGCACCTTCGGCGGCTCCGACGGGGAAAACTACAAAGACCTGTCCCTGGGCCTGGGCGTGGACTTCACCATCACCAAAACCCTGTTCATCAACCTGGAATACATGCGGGTGGTGGATCGTAGTGGTGACGAAATTACTAATCTGGGGCTGGGCCTGAACGGCCGGTTCTGATTAGGACACGCAGCACGTTTCAAGCATCACGCTGCACGCAAAACGCCCACCGGAAGGTGGGCGTTTTTTTATGGGATTCGCCAATGAATGTGGGCAGGTACTTTGACCAGGAGAAGGTGTCCACTAAAGCGGGGGAACTACATCCCCTAACGCCCGGTGCAGCGGGCAAATTGAAGCGAGGAACGAGCGGAAATTTGATCCGCCTGCCACCGCTTGTTATGAAAGCCCATATACTAGCCCGCCCACTACACAAAGACTGCTAACCACCCCAATAGCTCGATGAAACCGCATGAGCCTTGGGCTGCGCCATATCAAGAAAGCCAAGAAAGAACCAAGCCAGCCAACAAGCCCCAATATGCCGAAGTTGACCAAAATTGCGGCAACTCCCTGAACTTCATAAGCATTCCCAAACTTATCTCCGTAAACAGCTCTACCAGTAAACAAGTTGTCGAATGTCAGGAATACCAGAAGACCTACTACGAAGAAGACAGGAACCATTCCAGCAAGATATATGAAGTTAGGTCGTTTACTCATATTCATAACAGCGTATTCAGCCGAACCGTTCGACATATCTTTTTTCGACATAACTCTTATCAACCACCGCCCGCTTCCGCCAGAAGATCCAGCCAATACAATAGGATGGAGAAAAGCTGATAACCTTTCTCACCTGACAAAACTCGAAGCAGCGGGTTATTTCCTGAGTTATCCCGAATTCCCCTTCCCCTGAAAATCACTTTATATCAACCGTTTAGCTTTTTCTGTAAGCCATATCCTACAAGCAAGACACCCTCGTCCGGTGAGCACGAGGCAGGGACCGCCCGCGCAGACACAAAAAAGCCCGGGGGACTTGCGTCGCCCGGGCTTGAGGGGTGTACCTCTGGTTATCGCTCTCCCTTAGCGATCTTCGTACCGTTGGTGCTTGAAGAAGATGCCGGTGTCGCCGAACTGGGACAGGGTGAACGGGGACGCCATAACCAGCTCACCGACTTTAACGGCGCTGTTGCGGCGTTCACGGGCGTAGCGTTCGGTGACCCAGGGCAAGATGGACGTTTTGATGGACTTGGAGGTCGCGTAAACGTCATACACCTTGGTGCCGGGGTTCAGGGCGGTCAGGTCGTCACGGAAATCGTGGGG
>NZ_LWFX01001500.1:0-1042 GCF_001635175.1 Alcanivorax sp. HI0083
TTATCAGGAACGGGAACTGAGTAGCACGATCAATACCATGGTGGGGCTGCTCGGCCCGATCATGTTGCTGGTGATGGCGGGGGTGGTTGTAATGATTGTCCTGTCGGTCATGCTGCCGATCATGCAAATGAATAACTTACTAGCCGGTTAAGGTGAAAGAATGAAAGCAAAGCGTGCCATGTCGGGGTTTACCCTGCTGGAAATTATGGTGGTGGTGGCCATTATTGGTCTGTTGGCTGCGGTGATTGTGCCCAACGTGATCGGGCAGGGTGAAACTGCCAAGGTAGATCTGACTAAAGCCAATATGGGCAAGATCGTCCAGCAGCTGGACCTCTACAAGTTCAACAATGGTAGCTACCCCACCAGTGAAGAAGGCCTCAACGGCCTGGTGGAACGCCCTAATTCAGCCCGCAAATGGCCGGATGGTGGCTACTTGCCGAAAGTCCCCCTGGATGCCTGGAACAACGATTACGTTTATATCAGCCCCGGTGTAGAAGGGCCATTCGATCTGCTGTCCATGGGCGCCGATGGTGTTGAGGGCGGCGAAGGCTCCGACGCGGACATCAACTGGCGCGACGTTCAGTAACATGCGCTTGCCCCGCACGCTGCAATCCGGCTTTACCCTGCTGGAAATCATGGTGGTGGTGGGGCTGATTGCGTTGCTGAGCGCCGTGGTGGTTAGCCAGGGGAACTGGACTTCCGACGACCGGCAGCTGGAGCAGGAGTCTGCCCGGCTGAAGGATACCCTGTCACTGCTCAACGAGCGCAGCCTGTTCTCGGGGCAGCTGTTGGCGCTGCGTCTGCGCCATGATGGCTGGGAGCCCCTGGCCTACGACATCGCCGCTGCCGATTTTATGCCCATCGAGGACACTGCACTCAAGCCTCGCCAGATTCCTCCTGCCCTGGAGTTGGTGTGGCAGCTGGATGAACTGGCTGATGAAGAACAGGCGAGCCTCAGTCAGGTTGCCGAGACCCTGGTCAAGAAAGACACCTCGCTGAATTTAGGTGAAGACACCGTGGGCGAGGCTTGAGTGCAGTGTCC
>NZ_LWFX01001501.1:0-1008 GCF_001635175.1 Alcanivorax sp. HI0083
ACCCGAATACCAGCAGGTGGATAAACAGCGTGAACAGCAACCCAACGCGGCGATCACTCATTGCGTCCCTGCGGTTCTGTCACCAACCCCAGCTGGGAAATACCCGCTTCCTGTAACGCGCCCATCAGCGACACCACCCGGGCATAGGCCACGTTGCCATCGCCTTCCACCAGAAACAGGGTGGACGGCTTGTGCTTGTGGATACGCAGCACATGGCCTTTCACGGTTTCCAGACTGGAAGATTTCTGGCTCTCGCCACCCACATCGATGAAATAGCTGCCATCGGCGGTAACGGAAATGATCACCGGTTCGTTCTTGGTGGTATCAATGGGGTCGCTGTTACTGTCCGGCAGGTCCACATTGATGCCCTGGGTCATCATCGGCGCCGTGGCCATGAAGATCACCAGCAGTACCAGCATCACATCGATGTAGGGCACCACGTTCATCTCGGCAACGAGCTTGCGCGGCACCCGTATCTTTACGCCGCTCATGCTCATGCTCCGCGCCCGTGGGCCTGACGGTGAAGTACGGAAGAAAACTCTTCCGCAAACATCTCATTTTCCGTCAGCAGGGCGTCGCTCTGGGCGGAGAAGCGGTTATAAGCCATCACCGCCGGGATCGCCGCGAACAGGCCAATGGCCGTGGCAATCAACGCTTCTGCAATACCCGGAGCCACCACACTGAGGGTCGCCTGCTTCACGTTGGCCAGCGCCATAAAGGAGTTCATGATGCCCCAGACGGTACCAAACAGGCCCACATAGGGACTGGTAGAACCGACCGTGGCCAGAAACGGCAAGTGTTTGGTCAGGCGAGTCTGCTCACGCTGCAGGGCCACGCGCATGGCCCGTTGAGCACCATCCATGACCGCTTCGGCACCACGGGTACTTTTGGAAAGCCGAACAAATTCCTGAAAACCGGCACGGAAAATGGCTTCAGTGCCGGAGTCCACATCCGGGTCCTTGCGGCTCTGGTTGTAGAGGGACGCCAGATCATCGCTGGACCAGAACT
>NZ_LWFX01001502.1:0-1760 GCF_001635175.1 Alcanivorax sp. HI0083
ATATTGTTCGAACACCCGCTGGCTAAGAGGAAGGGTTAACGCTTCAGCACGGGCCTCGTCCAGAATCATGCGCAAGTCCTTGAGCTGGATCCGCGCCGGGGCGCCGGGTTCGAAATCCCGGGCCAGCATGCGCTCGCCATGNTGCTCAAGAATCTTGCTGCCCGCAAAGCCGCCCAACAATGCTTCACGAACTTTTTCCGGGCGGGCGCCACCCTTGGCGGCCAGCAACAGGGCTTCTGAAACCGCGCCGATGGTAATGCCGACAATCGCCTGGTTGGCCAGTTTCGCCAGCTGGCCGCTGCCCACCGTGCCAATATGCGTCGCCTTGCCCAGGGCTTGAAAAATCGGCCCTGCCCGGTCGACGTCTTGATCACTCCCGCCCGCCATGATCGACAACGTGCCGCCTTGTGCTCCCCGGGTACCGCCGGACACGGGCGCATCCAGATACCCCCCGCCCTGCTGCGCAACCCGCGCCCCATGCCGCCGGGCGGTGCCGGGTTCAATGGAACTCATATCGATGACCAGCGCCTGCGGGCGCAACCCGGCAATGGCATCGCTCTGGTACAGCACCTGATCCACCACCGCACCGTCTTCCAGCATGGTGATCACCACATCTGCTTCGGCCACGGCTTGCGCCGGGCTGGCCGCAATGCGTGCTCGACTGGCAAATCGCTGTGCCTTGTCAGGGGTACGGTTCCACAAGGTGAGGGAAAAACCGGCATCCAGCAGTCGCGCCACCATGGGCGCCCCCATCAGACCGATGCCAAGAAAGCTGATATGAGGCATGAAATGTCCTGAACTAACGGAACGAAAAGTCTACGCGATTCACACTGGTGACTGTAGCCACGGGCTGGCACGTCAATCAAAAAAGCCGCCCGCAGGCGGCTCTTTCAATCCGGGACACGATACCCGGAGCAACTCAGTGCTCAGGCCGACTGGCTGCGACGCCCACGTAGCCAGAAAACCACGGCCAGGATAATCGCCACTGATTGTGCGACCACACCTTGCACGGTCGGGTAGAGACCCAACCACTCGATGGTGGGCACGCCCAGGTAGAACGCACTGATCAGCCCGGCTTCCTGCAGGGCGGCAATGCCGTTGCCAAGCAGAATCACCGACAGGATCAGCAGCACAATGCTGGTCACGCGGAAGAACAGACTCAGGGGCAAGCGCATGCCAATGCGGAAGAACAGGAAACACACCACCGCCAGCGCCAGAATGGCCGCCCCCATACCGTAAAACAGGTAAGGCTGAGTCGCCGCCGTCACCTGGCTCAACAAGGCCTCATAGAACAGGATGGTCTCGAAAATTTCCCGGTACACGGAAATGAAGGACACGAAGGCCAAGACCCAGATGGTGCCCTCGCCCAGGGCATTGTCCACCTTGCTCTTGATGTAGCCCATCCACTTCTGGCTATTGCTGTTGCTGTGCATCCAGAAGCCCACGTAAAACAGAATCAGCGCGGCCACCACACCGGCAAAACCCTCGGTCATTTCCCGCGATGCGCCACTGAAGGTAATCAGCGTGTTGGCCACGTACCAGGTCAGGCCGCCGGCCACTAACGCAGTGATCCAGCCATAGTGAATATGACGGGTCGCCTTCACCGCGTTGGCCTTGCGAGTAAACGTCAACAGGGCTGCCACCACCAGCAGGGCCTCCAGACCTTCACGGAACAGGATGAAGAAACTGGCAGACAAGGTTGCCGCCGGGCTAAGGCCATCACCGGACAAGGCATCACTGGCCTGGGCCAGGCCCTGTTG
>NZ_LWFX01001503.1:0-471 GCF_001635175.1 Alcanivorax sp. HI0083
GTCCGGGTTCAAGGGCAGGTCCAGCAGCACCAGATGATGAGCAAACTGGAAGTTACGGCCTTCGGAGCCGATTTCCGAGCAAATCAGCGCCTGGGCACCGTCGAAGTCATCGGCGAAAAAGGCGGCGGCCCGGTCCCGTTCGATCAGGTCCATGTCTTCATGGAACATGGCCACGTTCATGCCCAGCTTGTAGTTACAGTGGGCATGCAGGTCGGTGGCGGTGTGCTTGCTGGCACAGATCACCAGCACCTTGTCGTGACGATGCTGTTTGAAAAAGTTTTCCAGCCAGTTCACTCGGGGATCCAGGCTGCACCAGCGATCATCGTGGAACAGGGTTTCCGGGTGCAGGTGGCCGTCAATTTCTTCGTCGCTGTCGTATTTGTATTCGTCCGGCAGCGTCAGCGGGATGCCGTGCGCGTGGCGGGCCGGGAAGCCGGCGATGTTGTGGCGGGTATTACGGAACATGACGCG
>NZ_LWFX01001504.1:0-1575 GCF_001635175.1 Alcanivorax sp. HI0083
GAGAAACGGCGGCCCGAAGGCCGCCGTCAACAAGGTCGGAGCAGGGGATCAGTGTATCAGTTGCTGATCGTCGCGCTCGGGCTGTTGGTGCTTGTGCCTTTCACTGAGTGCACCTTCTTCACATCCACCACGCTGCGGCCGTCGTCGTGGTCCACTTCACCGGTAAAGGAAAGTTGGGTGCCGGCTTTCAGCGGGCGGTCAGCGGTCAGGTCATCATCGAGCTCGACTTCGAATTGCCCTTTGCGATCACGAAGCAAATAACGCTCATCGCCCAGCGCTTGAACCACTTCACCGTCCATGCGTACTTCAGTGCCTTCCTTGATGCCCTGATTAATGGCGGCGCTGTCGGTGGTGATGGTGTCGCCGGCGGTCACGGTGGCGGTGGCGCCCAGCAGTACAGATGCAAGAATCAATTTTTTCATGAGTCATCCTCCTTGGTTGATGTCTCAGGGGATTAGTGGGGCGATGGGGGTAGGTCGTTCCTGATGTTTGTAAAAGCTCGGTTAAAGCCCCTGCATAACGCTGCGTTTTGCGAGCTGGCTCACAGGTTTGGAAGAAGAGAAGAGACGGGCATCGGTGACCAGGGCTATCGGGGCTGGCTATTGAAGGTGTGCCAGAACAGGCAGGGTTGCACCGCGGTGTTTGCAAGGGCGAGAAACGCCGCGAAGGCTTTGCCGGTATAGGTATTTTCCAGGGTGAGGCCACTGTGGGCGGCGGCATTCACGGCCTGGCTGCTGGCGGCGGTGGGGTGGCCGTAACCCGTGCCCAGGTAGTTGTCATGCCATTGCAGAAAACTGCTATCGAATTGTTCCCGGGGCAGCCCCAGCTGTTGCCAGCATTGCCGGGCCATGCGAATGACCAGCCGGGCATTGCATACCGAGAACGGGCCGAGGTGGTCCTGGGCTACCTGCACGGCATGGATGCGGGCATTCAGGCCACTGAGCTGGTTGCCCACCAGCAGCCCGGCCACGGTGGCACCGGAGCCGGCGGCGACCACAATGTCAGCGGGTGCCGGGCAGAGGCTGTCGTTGATTTGCTGTTGGAGCTCCAGTATGGCGTTGGCATAGCCAAGGGTGGCCACCGGGTTGGAGCAGCCGGCATACAGAAAGTAATGATCGCCACGTAGGCGTCCCGGGTGCAGATACCAGCCCAGTGCGGCCCGCAGCAGGCTGTTGCGGTCGTGGAGTTGGGCATTGGCCTGTTGCATGCGCTGGCGGTTCTGGTGAACCACGGGGGAGTCTGGCTGGGGAAAAGTGAAAATGTCACAGCCCAGTTGTTCCTGCTCACAGAGTAAGGCGGTGGCCAGCCCGGCGTTGGTGCCGGTGGCTCCCAGGGTGACGACGCGCTTGATGGGCCGTTGGCGAATCTCGCCCAGCACCCACTCCAGTTTACGCAGTTTGTTGCCGCCGTACGGGTGGGCGCTGATGTCATCGCGTTTCACCCAGCAGAGCGACCCCAGTGCTGGCAGCGGTTCCACCGGGGTGGGCAGGTCGCACAGGGCAACGGGGGCAAGGCTGGCGAGGTGCGCAAACCGGCTGAGCAACGGCCAGGTCATCAGGCGCCGTTGCCCTGGGG
>NZ_LWFX01001505.1:0-3222 GCF_001635175.1 Alcanivorax sp. HI0083
ACACCACCGCGTGTCAGCATAATGCTGGCAGAGCAGTATTTCTCTGCCGACAACTCAACCGCCCGTTTCACATGGGCTTCCTTGAGGCTGTTGCCGCTGACAATAAAGTGCAGGTGGATCTTGCTGAACACCGCCGGTACTTCATCGGCCCGCTCGGCAGTCAGCTCGCAGCGGCAATCAGTCACGTCCTGTCGGGATTTCTTGAGAATATGGATCACATCAAAGGAGGAACAGCCGCCCACGCCCAGTAACAGGGTTTCCATGGGGCGCGGCCCACGGTTCTGGCCACCGTGATCCGGCGGGCCATCCATCAGCACCTTGTGGCCGCTTTCGGTTTCCGCTTCATAGCAGGCTTCGCCCTGCCACTTAACCACTGCTTTCATGGTGATCTCCTGGTCTGTCACCCCATCTCAAACGCAGGCCGAACGCCTGATTGCGCCCACCCCGGAAGGGGGCGCAGAGTACCATAGCACGGGGGCTGCGCCACCCCTTTCAGGGTAGGTCGATGGGAATAATTTACCGATATATCACCAACCCGGAAAATCGGCGTATCTGGCCGAAAACCCGTTACTTAATCCGGGTTTAGCTACCGCCTGCCCTGTGAAAATCGAGAGTGAGAGCCAGTTCCCTTGGCATAACTCATAAAAACAGGCAATATCCATACGCTTATTGGCTAAGACATTTTTCTGGCTTCAAGACTGAGCGCCCATGACTGACGGCAACAAAATTATTCCAAATCTGGACCACTTCCTGGCCCATTGCCACCGCCGTAAATATCCGGCGAAAAGCACCATTATCTATGCCGGCGATGAATCGGATGCGCTGTATTACATCCTGAAAGGCTCTGTGACGGTCATGATCGAGGACGACGATGGTCGCGAAATGATCATGGCGTATCTCAATGAAGGGGATTTCTTCGGTGAAATGGGGCTGTTTGAAAACGACCCCTCGCGTTCCGCCTGGGTGAAAGCCAAGAGCGAATGCGAAGTCGCGGAGGTGAGCTATGCCAAATTCCGGCAGCTGGCCCGCGAAGACGCCGACATCCTGTTCACGGTGTCCGCCCAGATCGCTGGCCGCCTGCGTGCCACCACCCGCAAGGTGGGGGACCTGGCATTCCTGGATGTGACTGGCCGTGTTGCAGGCACCCTGCTGGACCTGTGCAAGCAGCCCGATGCCATGACGCACCCGGACGGCATGCAGATCAAGGTCACCCGCCAGGAAATCGGCCGCATTGTCGGCTGCTCCCGGGAAATGGTGGGCCGGGTACTCAAGAACCTGGAGGAACAGGGTCTGGTCTCCGTAAAAGGCAAGACCATGGTGGTGTACGGGACGCGGTAAAAAGCAGTTAACCGTTAATAATGAATAGTTAATAGCTGCGCGTCGAACACCATCCGATACTGAAAACCAAGCGGCCGCGCCCAGAGTCTGGGCGCGGCCGCTTGCATTTGAACGGTGAGATCCATCAGCGTTTCTGAAAGGCTTTCATTTCCTTCTGAATGAAGTGCTCCACCAAGTTCCGGTACAGATCTTCAACCATGTCCGCATCCAGCCCTTCCTGCTCTGCCCAATATCTTCTGGTCTGGAGCATGGCTCTGAAACGCTCCGGCGCACGCACCCCATCCTCGCTGGTCTTGAAGGCCGCGGCAGCATGTACATACCCCGCCCTTTCTCCCAACAATGCAATGATTTGCCTGTCGCTACGGTCGATTTCGGCACGGATGTCCTCCATACCCAGGCATTCCTGAGGTGACTTTCCTGTCATTCCAAATCCTCTCACCCAACGCGGTTTGTCGGCTTACGCCGCTGCGCGGCTAAGCCGATCTACAAACCTCGCAACTCGTACGCTCAGAAGAACAGCTTCTTGAGTTCAGCGCCCGGGTCTTCAGCGCGCATGAAGGCTTCGCCGACCAGAAAACTGTGGATGCCGCTCTTGCGCATCAATTGCACGTCAGCGCTGCTGTGGATACCACTTTCAGTCACCACCATGCGATCACCCGGCACTTGTTGTGCCAGCGTCAGCGTGGTGTCCAGGCTGGTTTCAAACGTGTGCAGGTTACGGTTATTGATACCGATCAGCTCGGCGTTCAAGGCTACCGCCCGGTGCAGCTCTTCTTCGGTATGAACCTCTACCAGCACATCACAGCCGGCCCGCTGGGCAGCATGATACAGCTCATTCATCTGGGCATCAGACAGCGCCGCAGCGATCAGCAGCACCGCATCCGCCCCCATGGCCCGGGACTCGAAAACTTGCCACGGATCGATCATGAAATCCTTGCGTAGCACCGGCAGATCCACCGCGTTGCGGGCAGCACGCAAATAATGCTCATCGCCCTGGAAAAAATCCTTGTCGGTGAGCACCGACAGGCAGGCTGCGCCGTTGGCTTCGTAACTACGGGCAATCGACACCGGGTCGAAATCATCGCGGATCACACCTTTACTGGGTGACGCCTTCTTGATTTCGGCAATTACCGCCGGCTGGTGATCTCTCACCCGGTCGAACAGGCTGGCAATAAACCCCCGCGCCTTGCGCTGGTTTTCTGCCATGGATTGCAAATCGCCCAAGGTGTAATTGTTCTTGCCGATGGCAATCTCTTCCTGCTTGCGGGCGATAATCTTGTCGAGAATAGTGCCTGTGCTCATAACCTCGCTCCTTATGCTGATTCGTCGCCAACCTTGAGGGCGGTGCTGAACTGAGCCAGCTCGCGCATACGCTCTGCCGCCTCTCCATTGTGGATCAGGTCTTCGGCCATGCGTACCCCCTCTTTGTGAGTCCGGGTAACACCGCTGACATAAATGGCTGCGCCAGCGTTAAGGGCGATCATGTCCGCCGCCTTGTTGGCCGCTTCCGTGGTGCGCTTGCTAAAGGCGTCCTTGATCAGCGCCAGGGACGCCGCCGGGTCCGTCACGTCCAGACCCACCAGGGAATCGGATTCCAGCCCCAGATCTTCCGGGGTCAGGTCATACTCCTGGACTTCACCGTCCTTGAATTCCGCCACATGGGTGCGCGCCGCCAGGCTGATCTCATCCAGACCATCCTTGCTGTGCACCACCATGATGTGCTCTCCACCCAGGCGCCCCATCACTTCCGCCAGGGGGCGACAAAGCTTTTCCGAGAACACCCCCATGACCAGGCGCTGCACGCCGGCCGGGTTTGTCATCGGGCCAAGAATATTGAACAGGGTGCGCATACCCAGCTCCTTGCGCGGCCCTACGGCGTATTTC
>NZ_LWFX01001506.1:0-1280 GCF_001635175.1 Alcanivorax sp. HI0083
TTCGCAATCTATACCCCATTCGGGGCACAGAGGGCGCGCTTTTGAAGGTGTCCCCTAACTGGGATCGAGATATGTCCATCCATCGAAAAAGCGCAACAACGAGTGCGGGCCAGACTGGATGACCCGAAGGGCGCGGCCTGAAGCGCACACCTGCTGCGCCTTGCCTCTCGGAAAGGGAACCACCCTGACCATCAAGACAAGACGCAACAGCTGCACGCTTCAGGCCACGCTGAGCATGCAAGGAGTTTTTCAGAGGTTCCTTAGTTACCGCTACGCCACCTGCGCCAGGGTGAGCTGGGCGAAGCGCGCGAGGATAGCGCTGGCATCGTGGCATTCACGCACTTCCTGCAGATGCGTATCGACCTGCTGCTGGCTCAGGCTGTCGCCACTCAGGGCCTGCAGGTAGGCGCGCATCACATCAGCACTGAATTCCGGGTGAAACTGCACCCCCCACACCCGCTCCCCATAACGGAAGGCCTGGCAGACATCATGCACGTTACTGGCCAGCACCGTGCAGCCTGGCGGCGAAGTAAGTACTGACTGCTTATGCACCACTTGCGCCCACGGATGACCCACCATGGCGCCTAACAACGGATCCTGCTGCCCCGCTGGCGTAAGCCGTAACGGCACCGTGCCCACCGCCATCCCCAGCGGATTATCCGCAACCTCACCGCCCAGAGCCTGGGCCAGCAACTGGTGGCCGAAACACAGCCCCAGCACGGGTAACTGCGGGGTGCTGTGTAGCGTGGCAAACAGCCAGTGGGCCAGCTGCCGCATCCACGGCTGCGCTTCGGTCACCATGGCATGGGAGCCGGTAATCACCACCCCCGCCAACGATGTCGGAGCAGGCAGCGGGCGCGCATCGGTGGCATCCACCTTTATGACCGGCAATGACAGGCCCAGTCCCTGGGCAATCCAGTCATCGAAATCGCCGTAATGCTCACGGATCTGCGGGTAGGTATGACCGGCTTGAATAATGGCGATCGGCTTGTGATTGTTCATAACACTCTCCTTGTGAGAACAACCTCAGCAAGGGGTGTACCAACTTTTCAGAAGCTATAAACCTCAGTTGTAGGAGATTCTATGTTGTCCACCCCAGTCTTCATGAGGCAGGGGCCGGCTGATAGTCGGTGCCATTTTTCATAAGCGCGAAGGCGATACGAACCAGTTTGCGCGCCAGGATGACTAACGCTTGGGTAGTTGCCAGCCCTCGATCCAGATAAGCCTGATAGACCCCTGCCCAACGCTTGCTCCGGCGAGCGGCCATGGCCGCGCAGTAA
>NZ_LWFX01001507.1:0-807 GCF_001635175.1 Alcanivorax sp. HI0083
CTGGCCCTGTATCCTCAATCGCGGCTGGCTCCGGCGGAAGCGTACCATCTGGTTGTCAACGATGATGGCCTTGGAGCCATTGATGATAACTCCGTGGCCCGCGTTCGGTTTCGGACTGCAGGCAGTCAAGCCGGCGCATCGCAAACCATGGGAAGCGGCTCTTTCACCCTGCTTTCAGCCACTCCTCTAGACCAACCGTCATTGCTAGAGCCGATTGATGATGCCAGCCATCCCAACGACATGAGCACCTTCAGGATGTCGTTTAACCAAACGGTTGATCCGACCAGCACAGCATATGGCGAAACCGGATCGGTTCAACTTCGTGACAACCTCGGCAAGTTGGTTCCCGCATCGCTATTTTTGCAGGGTCGTTACCTGACACTGGATCCTGACCAGGATCTGAAACCTGTGGAACACACACTAACGATTGCTGGGCTGCGGGCCCAGACTACCGGTGAACAGTTGCCGGAGTACAATCGGACTTTTGTTCCGGAAGCCACTCTTCCCCGTGCTACATCCGTTCTAAAAGTTGGCAGTCTTGGAGCTGAGCAACCTGGACTAGTGTCAACTTTAACCGGCAACCCGATCAATCAGGTGCCAGTACAATCCTTTGTGCTGGGAGATGAATCATTTACCGGGTTGAGCGGGGATCTAGCTGCAGATCTGGCTTTTGCTCCCAACTTTCCTAATGCCGTTCCACTGCGAGTACCCGCTGGTTCCGTACTCCGAGGCACCCCCGTGGACGTCAATATACTGGGCGAAATACCGTCCGGGCTGGAAACCGGTGAAGTCACCATCACGATACTC
>NZ_LWFX01001508.1:0-6442 GCF_001635175.1 Alcanivorax sp. HI0083
GCAGCATCATTAATGCCCAGAGTACCTGGCGCCCCTGGTTGTCGCGCTTCTCTCCCGGGGTGCGGGTGAGGCATACCCAGGCGGACTTTACCGCCGGCAACGACAGCATGGCCGAAGTACGTGCCTTGCTGCCGCCCGGCGCCCAGACGTTACCGCTGCCGCAGGACTATCACGAATCGGAAGTGGTGTTCCTGCTGGGCCAGCCGGATGTGCATATTCGTCCGCACCGTTTGCAGGGCTGGGCAGAAATTGGTTACAGCCATAACAGCCTCTCGGGAGCGGGTTTTACCGGCCGCTTCGGTGTGGAGGGGCCGCTGATCGGTCGGGATGAATGGAAGCTGTATGCAGAACAACAGCTCAATAGCGGGGGTAGTGGTGAAGACAGCTACCGCTTCGGGCTGCAATATAGAGTTTATTACTAGGAGTGAATCCAATGAGACTGAGCATTGTGCTACTGGGAACTTTGCTGTTAGCCACCGTGCTGGCCGGGTGTACCCATGTTCGTAGCAGCCAGGATGTGGAACTGTCCGGCGAGGGCACCTGGCTGGTGTTGCCGATGGTCAACCGCACTGCCACTCCCCAGGCGGGGTTGCGGGCGGCAGCCATTGTCGAATCCGTGCTGTATCGCCATGGCGTGAATAACGTAACCCGCTACCCGGAAAGCGATAATGAAGGGGTGCTGTTTGAAGGCACCTCGGCGGCCAACCGCAAGAACATGAATCAGTGGGTCGCCTCGCAATCGGCCCAATATGTGGTGAGCGGGGTAGTACACGAATGGCGCTATAAAACCGGTGTTGATGGTGAGCCCGCGGTGGGGGTAATGATCGAAATCCGTGAATTGCCGGAAGGGCGTATCGTCTATAGCGGCACGGGCTCACGGGCCGGCTGGGCACGCCAGTCGCTCAGCGAAACCGGGCAGAAAGTCATCGATAAATTGCTCGCCCCGGTGGTGCAGTAATGCTTGAGCGCATCAGTAACGGCAAGCTGGCGGGGCTATTCATGCCCCAGCCAAGAGTGCTGTGGTCGCTGTGCGAAGCAGTGATTCTGATGGCGCTGGCCGTTGTCATGGGGTTGTGGCTGCGCGAGGAGGATCCGCTGACACTCATCGGGACCTTCCGTTGGGTATTGCTGGTGCCGATACTACTGGCGTTGCGTTACGGTAGCTTGCTCGGGGTGTTCGGCATGCTGTGTCTGGTGGCCAGCTGGTTTTTGCTCACGTCTTTGGGTTTCTATTCAGGCATGGACTTTCCGGAAACCACCATGCTTGGTGGTTTCGTGATTATTCTTATTTGCGGTGAGTTTGCGGATATGTGGCGCGTCAAACTGATGCGCGCAGACAGCGCCGCCAGCTATGCACTGGAGCGTTTGCAGAATTTGACGCAGCGGTATGTGCTGTTG
The DNA here is from genome assembly GCF_001635175.1 of Alcanivorax sp. HI0083. Classification (NCBI taxonomy): domain Bacteria; kingdom Pseudomonadati; phylum Pseudomonadota; class Gammaproteobacteria; order Oceanospirillales; family Alcanivoracaceae; genus Alcanivorax; species Alcanivorax sp. HI0083. Next base: position 1,399 of record NZ_LWFX01001508.1, read on the forward strand.
CGTCTTTCCCATGACCGGTTGGAAGAAAACCTGCTGATCAAGCCCTATACCGTGCGTGATGCGTTGGTGCGATTGCGCGATCTGACCCTGGATGAAAGTGACAGGGTTCGGCTTCCTGCAGCGGACGACCTGATTCACATGCTGGCGGAATATTGCCAGCTGCAGCGTGCTGCGCTTTATCGGGTGGTGGATGGCCATATAGACGATGAACCGGCTGCCCAGCTGGGCGAAATGCGTCCACTGGAGCGCAACAATGCTTTGCTCCAGCACGCATTGGAAAACCAGCTGCTTGCCCATGTGCAGCAGCATGACCACGACAGCAATTATCATGGCCAGTATCTGGTTGCGGCCCCGATTATCAACAGTGGTGGCGCCTTGATCGGGGTGATGGTGATTGAGCGTTTGCCATTCCTGTCTATCAATTATGAAAACCTGCAGCTGTTGTCTGTGCTGCTTAACTTCTATGCGGATGTGGTGCATGCCGGCGATGAAGTCGACGACATGTTGGACCGCTGGCCCACCATGCCATTCCGGATTGCCAGTGAGTTGGCTGCGCTGGTACGTCTGCGTGAGGGCGGCCGGGTGGATACCTCCCTCACCTTGTTTGTCGCGGATGACAGCGAACAGGCAGGGCTGATTCTTGATGCGCTGGCCCGCGGCCTGCGCAGCCTGGATCTTGCCTGGTGGTTGAACGACAACGTCTTGATGATCATGATGCCGATGACCGGGGAATCCAGTCTGGAAGGCTTTGTGCTGCGCACCGAGAAATGGCTGGCCGATGAGTATGCGTTCATGAGCCTGCGCCAGGCCGGGGTGCAGTTCTATTACCGCCACCTGGATCAGCGTGAGGCAATGGAGCAGGTGGCTGAGCTACTGGAGGCGGCGGGTGTCTAGTCTCAAGCTGCTTATCTATGCGATCAGTGCGGAGATCGCCTCCCTGCTGTTGCTGTTGAGCAGACAGGCTGACCTGTCGTTGTTCGTGCTGTACCTGTTCTCTCACGGGTTGGCGTCGGCGCTGTTGTCTTTTGTTGCCTGGGGATTGCTGCCGGCACGTTTCAGGACGCCAAAAATTCTGTCCTGGGTGCTGATTTTTTCTTTTGCGTTTTTTATCCCGGCGGTGGGGCTGATCACCATCCTGGGTGGGGTGGCATTGGGTATCTGGCTACCGGCGCTGTTTCGGGACAAACCCTTCGGATTGGTGGAGCAGCCTTATTTTTCTCCGGTACAGGTCAACAGCGCGGCGGGCTTTCGGCAAATCGACCTGAAAAACCTGCTGACTACATCCCGGGCGCCGAATGCCTTGCGGGTGCAGGGGATGCTGGTGCTCAAGGATATGCCTGCCAGGGTAACGGGCAATTTGTTGCGCCATACCCTGGGCGATTCCTTTGAAGACTTGCGGCTACTGGCTTACGGGATTCTTGACCAGAAAGAAAAGGAGATTACCCGGGATATCGAGCGGGCCCTGAATCTGCTGGAGCGAGCCACGGAGTCGCGCCGCTACCGTTTGGCCCGTCGTCTTTGTGAACTGTATTGGGAGCTGAACTATCAGGACCTGGTGCGCGGGGATATCCGTACCCTGACGCTGGAACGGGCCGCATTCTACGCCGACATGGGCTTGATGGAAGCGCCAGAGGATGCCGGTTTGTGGTTGCTGCGCGGGCGCATTCAGTTAGGCCAGGGAGAAATTGGTGAAGCGCATCAGTCCATGACCTTTGCCCGTCGTCTGGGGTTGTCTGCAGCGAAAGTGAATCCCTGGCTTGCGGAGATCGCCCTGCAGCGCCGGCAAATACCGCTGGTACGGTTGCTGATGCGTGAAATTACCGATGACAGCCAGTTCACCCAACTCAATAAATCCGTTGAATTCTGGAGGGGCTATGAGCCTGCCACGGGCGGATAGCGCCGATATCTGTTTATTACTGGAAGGCACTTTTCCCTATGTGAGTGGCGGCGTGTCCAGTTGGGTAAACCAGATTATTCGTGGTTTTCCCGAATATACCTTTGCCTGCTGTTTTGTGGGCAGCCGCCCGGAAGACTACGGCGAGATGAAATATGAATTGCCGGATAACGTGGTGCACCTGGAAGTGCATTACCTGCATAATTTTCAGCGGGGGCCACAAAAGCGTTCCTTAAAGGGCAATCGCAAGGCCTATGCCGACCTGCGGCGTTTCCATGAAATGGTGAAAGAGGGCGTTCACTCCAGAGAACGCAGCGAACTGTTCAGCCGCATCGTCACGCACCTGGGGGAAGGGGAGGATTATTCCGAAGAATCGTTCCTGCACAGCCGGGCCAGTTGGGATTACATTGCTGAAGCGTATCGCGAGTTCAGCCGGGATCCGTCCTTTGTGGATTATTTCTGGACTGTTCGCATCATGCATTCGCCCATCTGGGTGCTCAACGATATTGCCAACAACCTGCTACCGGCAAAGATGTACCACACCATTTCCACCGGCTATGCGGGCTTTCTTGGGGCCATGCTCAAGCGCCGCACCGGCAAGCCGTTGTTGCTGTCCGAGCATGGCATTTATACCAAGGAGCGCAAGATCGACCTGTTCCAGAGCGAATGGATCAGCGATAACCGCGGCCTGGTGGAAAAGAACAACGCGGAGATGGCCTACTTTCGCGAAAAGTGGGTGAATTTTTTCACCGAGCTGGGGCGCGAGTGCTACCAGGCATCGGACCGGATCGTGGCGCTTTATGAGCGCAACCGGGAGCGGCAAATGGAAGATGGCGCGCCGCCAGAGCGCACCCTGAATATCCCCAATGGCATTGATCTACCGCGCATGCAGAAAGTGCGGGCGGCTCGGGGTGAATCGGTTCCCCCGGTGGCCTGTCTGATTGGCCGGGTTGTGCCCATCAAGGATGTGAAAACGTTTCTGCGTGCCATGCGGACCCTGGTCAATGTATTGCCAGACGCGGAAGGCTGGATTGCCGGCCCGGAAGATGAAGATAAGGAATACGCCAAGGAGTGCCACGGCCTGGTGGCCAGTCTGGGGCTGGAAAAAAATGTGAAGTTTCTGGGGTTCCAGAAAATTGATGAGCTGCTACCCAAAGTGGGGGTGATCGTGCTCAGTTCCATCAGTGAGGCGTTACCGCTGGTGTTGCTGGAAGGCTTTGCCGCCGGGGTGCCGGCCGTTTCCACGGATGTGGGGTCTTGCCGTCAGCTGATTGAAGGCCTGGGCGAAGCCGATCGGGCCTATGGAAAAGCCGGCGAAGTGGTGGGCATTGCCGACCCGGAAGCGTTGGGCAATGCGGTTGCCTCGCTATTGAAAGATAGGGATGCCTGGCACCAGGCGCAGCAGGCAGGCATTCGCCGGGTGGAGAACCTGTACACCCAGGACATGATGTTTGGCGCCTACCGTGACCTGTACCAGTCGCTGGTGAGGGACACGGACGCAGCCAGCCCGCAAGAAAACAACAATCGTCGCCGGGAGGGACGCCACTAATGGCCGGCATTGGTTTTGAACTGCGTCGATTGTTGCGCAAGGACACCTTGCTGGGCCTGATCCGGGCCTATGCCTATGCCGGTGTAATCAGTTCCGGCCCCTGGGTGTTATCGATCATCGGCATTCTGATTATCGGTATCTTCAGCCTGGGGATGGTGGTGCCGGATGCCTCGGTGACACAGTTCCAGATTACCGTGACCTATTTGATTGCCATCAGCCTGATTCTCACCGGCATTGTGCAGCTGGCCTTTACCCGCTTCTGTGCGGACCGTTCGTTTGAAAACCGTGAAGACCTGATTCTGCCCAATTTTGGTGGCGTTACAGTGCTGGTGACGGTTATCTCCGGTCTGCTGGCGTTGCCGGCGGCCATGTTCCTGTTTCCCGGGCAGAGTGTGCTGTTCCGGGTGTTGCTGATCGCCTGTTTTGTGGTGTTGAGCAATATCTGGATTGCCACCGTTTTTCTCTCCGGCATGAAGCAGTACAAGGCCATTTTGTTGCTCTACGCCCTGGGCTACACCATTACGGTGCTGGGTGCCCTGATGTTGCGGTTTCTGGACCTGGATGGCCTGCTGCTGGGCTTTCTGCTGGGGCAGGTGACCCTGCTGGCGGGGATGCTGGTGCTGATTGTGCGAGGCTACCCGGCCGAGAGCATCGTCTCGTTCGACATGTTCGGCAAAAAATACCTGTACCCCAGCCTGATGCTGGTGGGCTTTTTCTATAATGCCGGGGTGTGGGCGGACAAGGCCATGTTCTGGTTTTACGACGGCACCGGTAGCGATGTGATCGGGCCGCTGCGGGCCTCGTTGATCTACGATATTCCCGTGTTCCTGTCGTATCTGTCACTGATCCCGGGCATGGCCGTATTTCTGGTGCGTATGGAGACCGATTTTGTAGAGTACTACTCCAACTTCTACGATGCGGTCCGTGAGGGCGGATCGCTGTCCTATATCGAAGATATGCGCAACCAGATGGTGTTTGTCATTCGCCAGGGCATCTTCCAGATTCTCAAGATTCAGGCGATCTCGGCGCTGGTGATCATGGTGGCCGGCGCGCAGATCTTTAACGCTTTGGGCATTTCGGAACTGTATCTGCCGTTGCTCAAGGTGCAGCTAATCGCCACCGCCCTGCAGGTTGTCTTCCTGGCCATCATCAACGTGTTCTGTTATCTGGATCAGCGCCGCATGCTGGTGCTGCTGACCGCGTTGTTCTTTGTGCTTAATGTGATTTTTACCGGCATCAGCCTGTACCTGGGGCCCCAGTTCTTTGGCTTCGGTTTCCTGCTGGCGTTGGCGGTGTGTGTGCTGCTCGGCCTGTGGCTGGTCAGTCGCAAAATGGCAGAACTGGAATATTCCACCTTTATGCTTAATTGACAGGTACAGTGTCGGATTACGCCTTTCAGGCTAATTCGACCTTGTGTCTCTCCGGCGGAAGGATTTGCTACCCTTCCGCCACTGCTGGCGGGCAACCCGTATTCGACCTGAGGCCCTGAGCCTGTGATGTAGATAGGTCCCGCCAGCATTTCTCTCAAAACTTGAACGGTATCCGAGCCCTTCGTTGACCGGATGAGGCTGCACGAACAAGGAGAAGTGGAGAGATGGCTA
>NZ_LWFX01001509.1:0-1050 GCF_001635175.1 Alcanivorax sp. HI0083
ACCTGAAGCCTTCGCGATGTAAACATCGCTCCCCCCCTCAAACTTCGGGATTGGTGGGAAGTCATGCTCGCATGACGAAGATGTTCGCGCAGCGCTGCTTCCCCTAAGTGAACAGCATTGCGCTGATGCGGGCTTTTTTATGGTTCATCACATCTTGGCGTGAATAACACGTTTCTCGCCGTTTGACTGGCTTATCGTGAACACTCCGCACTTTGCCAAACGCTCGACGCCGGATGCCTGACGTCAAACCCCATGGCCTGGGCGGCCTTTCAAGGCTTGTGGCAAAACCCTATGAATCAAACAGGGTAGCCACCCGCATGGGCACCGGCGCGTCTTCCACTTCAATCTCCGCCGGCAAGTTACCCGCCGGATCGCCGTCTGCCTGAATCGGCTCTTCACCGTTCTCACAGCGGATATACACCCGCTGGGCTCGCAGGCTGGCCACGCCATCCATCCGCTCCATGCGCCCGAACAACAGGGCAACCAGGCAACGCAGTAAAAACCGCACGCCGGGCTTCTGGAATAACAGCACCTGCACCTGTGGGCGCAGGATATTGGCCTCGTTACTCAACACGAAGCTGCCACCGTAATGGCGGCCATTGGTGATAATGGCGGAGAAACAATCCAGTGGCCGGCCATCCACCTCCACCCGATAGTGGCGCTGACCATAACGGCCAACCTGGCCAAGCATGGATAGCACATAAGCCAGTTTGCCGAAACGCTCCTTGATGCCCAGGTTGACCCCGTTGACCACCCAGGCGTCATAGCCAATGCCGCACATCATGATAAACCGCCGGCCATTCAGGCGGGCCGGCGTCACAGACACGCTTTTGCCCTTCACTACCACCTGCGCGGCCTGCTCCGGTTTTTTCGGCAACCCCAGCTCTTTGGCCAGTACATTCGCGGTGCCGGTGGCAAACACGCCCAGCGCCACGCCGCCAGCCAAGCCGTTGAGCACTTCGTTGGTAGTGCCATCTCCGCCCACGGCGACGACACAATCGCCTTGGTCCGAGAGCCCATTGAGGTAGTTCGTAGCGTCGTTGGGGCCTT
>NZ_LWFX01001510.1:0-3614 GCF_001635175.1 Alcanivorax sp. HI0083
TCACGGCGGCGGCGGTGGAGAAGCCGGCGTGGAAGATGAACTGCTGAATTTCCTGCTCGGAAAGTTGCGCGTCGGCGGCGATCAGGCCTCGCTCGATGGCTTTTTGGCGCACCGCATCGGTATCGATGCCTTTGCCGTCGTCGGACAGGGTGATGACCACCTCGCCCCCTTCACGACCCAGTTCCAGGTTGATGCGGCCGGTGCCGTCCTTGCCGGCAGACTGACGGCCTTCGCGGGTTTCGATGCCGTGGTCCACGGCATTACGCAGCATATGCTCCAGCGGGGCGACCACTCGCTCCATCAGGGAGCGGTCCAGTTCGCCTTCCGGGTTGAGCACATCGAAGTCCACGCGCTTGTCCACTTCGCCGGAAATCTGCCGAACGATACGACGCAGGCGCGGCACCAGGCGGCTGAAGGGCACCATGCGGGTGCGCATCAGTTTTTCCTGCAGCTCGGTGTTGATGCGTGCCTGCTGCAGCAGCAGGGTTTCGGTGTCCTTGTTGCGATCCAGCAGGGTGTTCTTCAAATCCAGCAAGTCCGAGGCGGACTCGGACAGCTGCTTGGTGATCTGGTGCAGCTCGGAGTACTGGTCCATTTCCAGCGGATCGAAGTCCTCGTCGTATTCGCCCAGATCCACGCCCTTCTGGTAGTTGGACATGATCTGCGCTTCGGTTTCCGAATCCAGCCGGCGTAGCTGTTCGTAAAGGCGCTGCACCGTGTTGCCCATCTCTTCCACGTTGAAGGCGAACTCGGTGATGCCCTGCTCCACCCGGCCACGGTTGATGGAGGTCTCCCCTGCCAGGTTGACCAGAGCCTCCAGCACATCTGCGCCAACCCGTACCATTTCCTGCGGTTGCGCCTGGTTCTGGCGCTGGCGCCGGTCGTCTTTCTGCGGCTGCTGTGGCGCCGGCTGCTTGTCGGTGGCTGCCGGTAAGGTGCTGGCCGGTGCTGCGGCATCCGGAGTCTCTGCGACCGGAGCGCGGGTTTGTGCGGCCGCAGCGACGGACTCCATGCCCCGATTGATCTGGTCGTGCCAATCCAGCATGGGCTGGAAGTCGCTCTGGGCGGGCGTCTGGCGACGGCTTTCCAGGTCCAGCAAATAGGTTTCGAAATCGTGGCTGATGTCGCCCAGCTGTTTGAGGCCGGCCAGCCGTGCGCCTCCTTTCAGGGTGTGCAGCGCCCGTTTCAGATCGTCGATAAAGTCGGTGCTTTCCGGATGATCTTTCCAGGAGGTCAGGCAGGCATCGATGATGTCCGACAGTTCTTCGGACTCTTCCAGGAAAATTTCCAGAATTTCCGGGTCGCTGTCCGATTGCCATACGTCATCGGCGGCAGACGTTACTGGTGCCGGTGTGTCGTCATCGCTCACCGACGCGGTGGTTTCTTGGATGGCGGGTTGAGCGGCAGGCGTCGCCGCCATGGCGGGCAGGGTGAAGCCTGCCGGATCGGCCACATAACCATGGATGGCAGTGATCAGTACGTCGCCACTGGGCAATGGCCGGTTGGCTTTCAGGGCTTCTACCATTTCCGCCAGCTGGTCGTGGCAGCGGTGGAGCAGATCAAACAAGGCGGGCTCAATGGCCAGCTGGCTCTGGGCCAGGCCTTCGTACAGGGTTTCCAGTTCGTGGCCCAGGTCACCCAGTTCCGGCACTTCGGCCATGCGGGCACCACCCTTTAGGGTGTGCAGATCCCGTTGCAGGGATTGCAGCTCAATCAGATTGTCCTGTTGGCTGATCCACAATTCCAGGCTGTTGCCGGCGGATTCGAGAATTTCATCCGCTTCTTCCAGGAAAATGTCCACCAGCTCCGGGTCACGCTCCGGTTGAGGGGGCGCATCGGTGGGCTCGGGCGCGTCCTCAACCGCAACGGGCGCGGGGGCGTCTGTGGCATCGGTGAGGGGGGCACTCGAGCGGTCGTCAAATCCGCCAGTGTCGGCGGGCTGCGTGTTGGCATCGTCGACGCTGGTGGTGATCGGGCCGGGGGCTTCGCCACGAATGAACGCCTGAATGGCGGCCACCAGTGCCGGTGCATCGGCCGGAGTGGTGTTGGCCTGCAGGTTTTCGATCATCACTGCCAGGCTGTCATGGCACTGATGCAGCAGCTGGAACAGGGCAGCATCAGACTCCAGTTGCCCGGCGTTATAGCCTTCGTAGAGGTTTTCCAGTTCGTGGGCCAGATCGCCTACCGGGGCAACACCGGCCATGCGGGCGCCGCCCTTCAGGGTGTGCAGATCGCGCTGCAGGCTGCTCACATTACTGCTGTCGCCGGCTTCCCACTGGTCAAGAATGTGGCTGGCAGACTCGAGAATTTCTTCGGCCTCTTCCAGGAACAGTTCGACCAGCTCCGGGTCCAGGTGGGCTTCGTAGCGGCTGCTGTCTGCCGTGTCGTCAGGTTGCTCCGTAGCGGCGGCTGTATTGCTCTGCTCAGTGTCGCCGCTGTCGATGGGCAGTCCGCCGCCGGGGCCGCCGTCCGGGCCGTCGCTTTCGGCCAGCTCGCGCAGGGCATCCACCAGTCCCAGTTCCGGGCGTACGGTCTGGCCAGCAGCCAGGCAGTCCATCATGTTCATCAGCGCGTCCTGACCTTCGCCGGCCAGGGCAAAAAGACGTTCGCTGTACGGCAGCCGGCCGTTTTCCACCGCGCTGTAGCAGCCTGCCAGGGCCGCGGCCAGGTCATGAATTTCGCTGAGACCGGCGGTGGTGGCGCTGTTGGACAGCAGCTCCAGTTCGTCGCGCAGACGTACCAGTTCATCGGTGTGCGCGGGGTGTTGGGCCCACTGGCTGAGCAGTTGCTCTGCATCCACGATCAGGTCCATGCCTTCGGACAGGAACACGGAAAGGATGTGCGGGTCCGGGCCGGCGCTGCCGGTGTCCTGCAACTGATCGCGTTGTTGATTCAGTGACTGGATCAGGGCGTCGGCGCCGGGCAGATGGGCCGGCGGGGTCGGGTCCATCTGCTCCAGGCTGGTGAGAATCAGGTCGTGGCTCTGAGCCAGCAGGTCCACCTGTTGCTGGCTGGCGCGGCGGTTGCTGCTGATCAGGTCCCGGGCCAGTTTTTCGGCCGGCTCGGCCACTTCGGCCACGGCTTCGATTTCAGCCATGCGCGCACTGCCCTTTAGGGTATGCAGGGCGCGATGCACGCTGTCATCGACCTGATGCTCGGACAGGTCCGGGTCGTTGCTGGCCAGCCATTGAGCGATCAGGGCGAGATTGCGGCGGGCCTCGCTGGAAAAGATTTCCAGCAGGACGGGGTCCGGCCCGTCTTCTCGGCTGTCATCGTCAGGGGCATCGTCGCTCATGTCGGGAATATCGGACAGGCTCTCAGCGGCGCTCTTGCTGGTGCTGGTTTCGTAGTCCGGTTCCTGCTCGGGCAGATCCAGGGTGATGCTGTCGTCGATGTCGGTGAGGTCGTTGTCTACGGACAGCAGCTGGATGTCATCGCTGCTGTCACCTTCGTCCCATGGGTCCAGGGTGTCTTCACTGGCGGCGGCGTCAAACGCGGCCAGGTCTTCCGCAGACAGGCTGTTGTCGGCGGAGGTGGCGTCTGCGTTTTCAGCGGACGGCAGCTCGGTGAGCTCCAGGCTGTCGCTGTCGGGGTCGCCCTGTTCGTCTGCTTCC
>NZ_LWFX01001511.1:0-2551 GCF_001635175.1 Alcanivorax sp. HI0083
GAAGCCATTCGTCCTTCGGATGTGCGGCGCACCTCGGATTCCCTGAAAGATATGGAGCGCGACGCCCAGCGCCTGTACGAGCTGATTCGTCGACAGTTCATCGCCTGCCAGATGCCCCCGGCGGAATATCTGAGCTCCACCCTGACGGCCACCGGCAACGGTTACGAGCTGAAAGCGAAAGGGCGCATCATGAAGTTTGATGGCTGGACCCGCATTCAGCCACCGGCGTCACGTAAGGGGCAGGAAGATACCTTGCTGCCGGATGTGAAAGAAGGCGATGTGCTGACCATCGACAATGTGGATGCCAACCAGCACTTCACCAAACCGCCAGCCCGTTTTACTGAGGCGAGCCTGGTCAAGGAACTGGAAAAGCGCGGCATTGGCCGCCCGTCTACCTACGCAGCGATCATTTCCACGATCCAGGATCGTGGTTATGTGCGTCAGGACAACCGGCGCTTCTATGCAGAAAAGATGGGTGACATCGTTACCGACCGTCTGGTGGAAAACTTCCCCAACCTGATGGATTACGGCTTCACCGCCAGCATGGAAGAAACCCTGGATGAAGTTGCTGAAGGGCTGCGAAACTGGCAGGACGTGCTCAACGAATTCTACAAGGATTTCGTCAGCAAGCTGGATGCCGCCCAGGGGGAAGGCACTGGCAAGCAGGCAGTGGGGGGGATGCGCGCCAACCTGCCTACCGACACGGATATTGAATGTCCCACCTGTGGCCGCCCAATGCAGATTCGCACCGGCTCCACCGGCGTGTTCCTGGGCTGTTCCGGCTACGGGCTACCGCCGAAAGAGCGCTGCACCGCCACCATGAATCTGCTGCCCGGTGAAGAAGCCGAAGCGGTAAAAGCGGATGACGATGACGAAGCGGAAACCAACGAACTGCGCAGCAAAAAACGGTGCCAGAAGTGTGGCACCGCCATGGAAAATTACCTGATCGACGAAAAGCGCAAGCTGCATATCTGTGGTAACAACCCGGATTGTGATGGTTATGTGGTCGAGAAGGGCGAATTCCGTATCAAGGGTTACGATGGCCCGGTACTGGAATGTGAGAAGTGCGCTAATGAGATGCAGCTGCGCACCGGCCGGTTTGGCAAGTTCTTCAAGTGCACCAATGACGAGTGCGGCAACACCCGCAAGCTGCTCAAGAGTGGCGAACCGGCTCCGCCGCGGGCTGACCCGATTCCCATGCCGCACTTGCAATGCCAGAAAGTGGATGATCATTACTTACTGCGCGATGGAGCCTCCGGCCTGTTCCTGGCCGCCAGCAAGTTCCCGAAAAACCGGGAAACGCGCCCGCCGCTGATCGAAGAAATTCAGAGCGTGGCCAAGCAGCTGGACCCGAAACACGCTTATCTGGCCGAGGCCCCTGCTGAGGATCCTGACGGCAACAAAGGGGTGCTGCGCTACAGCCGCAAGGCCAAAGAGCAGTATGTGATGAGCGAAATTGACGGCAAGGCCACTGGCTGGATGGCCTTCTACCGCGATGGCAAATGGGTCGAAGAGCAGACCAAGAAAAAAGCCCCCGCGAAGAAGAAGGCGGCCGCCAAGAAAAAAGCAGCGAAAAAGAAAGCTCCGGCCAAAAAAGCCGCCGCCAAGAAGTAATCCAGCAAGCATCACGCTTCACGCATGCAGGCGATAGCCTGCGTGTCGCGTGGTGCGTGCAGCGGAGTGATTTATGTCCAGAATGGTTCGAGACAATACTGTTAGCGGTTTACGCGAGCGGATCTACTTTGCCAACGCCCTGTTACGCCAACTGACCCACGAGCAGGTCGAGGCCGCGCCCACCGTGCGCCTGGCGTTACGCGGTGCGGTGGTGTTTCATCTGTATTCGGTGCTGGTGGGGCTGGCGCGACAATCCGGCAAGACCTTTCAGGTAGACGGTGCGGACACCTTGTTCAGCCTGGCGGCGCTGGAGCAGGCCTTTCGGGATGCGGGGGTTGAAGCCCCGGAGATCGCTATTCTGGCCCGCGCCCGTGCCGATCGGGGGGATTTAATCGCCTGGCTGGACGGGGAAATGCAGACCGCACTGGGCGCAGCAGGCCTGGCTCGCCGTCCGGCGCCGCCCAGCGAAGAGAATGCTCTCAACCTGATGGCCGAGGACCGTTACGCGCCTTTGGCCGAAGGGGATCTCCAGCGCCTTGCCGACAGTGTGACCCGGGTGGGAGAGCTGGTGGAGCATTGCATGGGCTATCTGGAAGAGTGGTGAAGGTCAAAGGTCAGGTGACAGTTGATAATGGACAGTTGGCAGTGCGCGACTGAACACTTTCATTCGCTCCAACGTAAGAGGCCGCGCCCGGAAAACGGGTGCGGCCTCTTATGTTGGAAACCAGAAGCATCGTAGGGGCGCGTAGCTGTCAACTGTCGACTATCCACTTCCAACTATTTTTTGGCCTCTTTGGGCATCGCCGTTTTTGTCTGGATCGCTATCATGGTAAACATGCTGTTGCCCGCTTTGCCGGTGCAGCCCCAGACATGTATACCGCGAGGAGCTCCATGAACGTCCGTTTACTGCCCGCCGCTTTGCTAATGGCCCTGGCCG
>NZ_LWFX01001512.1:0-631 GCF_001635175.1 Alcanivorax sp. HI0083
GCTGAGCAAGAACCATTGTTGGGGCAGCCGGTGCGAGTCGCGCCGTCAGACTATGGCCGTGATCCGGTGTTCGGCGAGCTGTGTTATTGCGATGAAAGCACGCTGGTGGTTCGACGCGATGATGCCGTGGTGGGGCAGATTCAGGTGCATTTTCCCCGCGACGGGTTTGTTTTTTCCAAAGCAGACTGACGGGAACATAATGAGCCAACCGAATAATCCGTTACATGGCGTCACCCTGGAAACAGTGGTGACGCAACTGGTTGAGCATTACGGCTGGGAGGAACTGGGAGACCGCATCCGCATCAATTGCTTTATCAGCGATCCGTCAGTGAAATCCAGCCTGAAGTTTCTGCGCAAAACGCCCTGGGCCAGAGAGAAAGTGGAAGCGTTATTCATCGATACCTTCTCCGAATGAATTGCATCCAATTTAAGCTGCCATGAGAGTAAGGCATCGGTTAAAGCAAAGCCTTATCGGTCAGTGCAGCTTGCAGGTCTTGCTCCAGCCCTTGCAGATTAATCTGAAAGGTATCGGCTAGCAGGCGAGTCATCGCCTGCGGGTCGGTAATGTTTTGCTTGTCACTGCGCCCGTCCGGGTAGCGTATCGTATAGAGGCCGTTCAAGAGTGTGTGAC
>NZ_LWFX01001513.1:0-1148 GCF_001635175.1 Alcanivorax sp. HI0083
AGCGTTCGCTCCTCATCTTCATGATCCATAGCCACAATGNAATATCCGGGGCCAAATTTACTGATACCCACGCTCTCGTCGGGGATCTCTCTCCAGCTTTCGTCCAGTTTGCCAAATCCCATACCCCGATCTTCCTCGGTGAGCTCGACAGCCACATACCTGGCTACTTCCTCCGCCTGATCGGCGGTTACCGTGGCATGCCCTCCGCCGTGAGAAAACACCGGCGAGGCAAAACTCAAGGCCATCATCGTCATCAAGGTTTTCATCCATCTCATAACATTTTCCTCATAAAAACAGATCAAATTTATTAATGTACATGGGCTTCGCCGTCACCATGGGCGTGAGGATTAGAGGCACTGTTTGGCAACTCCTCCGGCTCACGACCCTCTGTTTCAACCTCACCGTTAACACTATCCTCTGCATCCAAATCAAAGCGCTTCTCGTACCCGGACAGCGGAGAATTAGCAACCCCCATGTCTTCATGAGTATGCTGGTGATCATCCTTGTTCAGCGGAAATTCATCAGGATTGCTTGAGTGTAGATATCCATGCAGCTGCATCAACAGCAACAGCAACCCCAACACCATCAGCAGCCCATTGGTCGCTTGACTGAAGCGTTTGAACGATGCCATGCGGCGCCAACCAGACAATAAAAACAACATGATGGCCAGCGCAGCAATCTGCCCCAACTCTACGCCAACATTGAAAGCCAGGATGCGAAAAACCAAACCATCTTCTGCCAGAGGTAATTGCTGCAATCGCGTCGACAGTCCAAACCCGTGAATAAGACCGAAAGCGAAAACCATCCACATTAAGTTTGGTGACTTCATCTTCAGATAAGTCTTGAAACCGCCAAGGTTATCAAACGCCTTATAGCAGACAGTCAGAGCGATAACCGCATCCACTAAGTAGTAATTCGCCTGAATACTATAGAGGGTGGCAAACACCAGAGTAATCGAGTGGCCAATGGAAAACGCGGTTATAAAACGAACAATGTCACTGAAGCGGGTCAGAAAGAACACCACGCCGAACAGAAACAGTAAATGGTCATAGCCTGNGACCANGTGCATCGCTCCAAGCTCAATGTACTCCATGAAACCGGCATTGAGCGCCCTCGCCTTATCCTCTGCTGACATGCCATGCCCCATG
>NZ_LWFX01001514.1:0-941 GCF_001635175.1 Alcanivorax sp. HI0083
CCCCCATAATTGATCGCTGCCAGGTAGCCGCCGCTAATGGCAGTGAGGCTGGTCTCGGCAATCATGTCGGGCAAGGCTGGGGTAAACAGAAAGCGGCCAATGCCCAAGGCAATAACCAGGCTGAATGCGCCAGCGATGGCGATGCGCAGAGAATCTGAATCAGAGTGGGTCACAGTGACTCCAGTGGGGCGCCAAGGGGCAGAATCAATAAAAGAACGCAAGCCTAACAGGCTGGCCGCGTTGCGGCTGTAGTCTTCGAATGATGTTCACTATTCGCGGGAATGATAATTCCCCATTGGTCGTAGACAGTGCGCGCTATCCCGGTGCCACTGGACCATCTGAGGGCACCTGCAGGTAGTTGCCTTGGCCTGTTTTATTCCCCGGCGGGCTGTTTCCTTCGCATTTCAGGAATTGGCATGGCGCTTGCCTAACGTAAGCACATTAGCAGGATGATTCGTCACGCTATCCTGCTAGCGATCAATGGTGATCGCGAAAGAATCTGAGCAAAGACGCTCATGGAATGTCGTCAACGGCGGCGTTGTTCCATGGGCGTTTTTTTATGCCTGGGATAAAGGGGGCAGGCGTGAGCACACCGCCTTCAAAGATAGGCGTTTTCCGAAACGAGAGCGATAAAACACACTAAGGTGAGGAAGAAAACCATGAAACATTCTGCCATTGCCGCCGGCGTCATTCTCTCCACGCTGGGCTTTACGGGGACCGCCAGCGCGGAAGACGATGCATTCATTACCGCACTGAAAGACGGCACACCGCTGCTGAACATGCGCCTGCGTTATGAAGAAGTGAACAGTGATGCCTTCACTGAAGACGGCCAGGCGCTGACCCTGCGTACCCGCCTGGGTTACCAGAGTGGCAAGCTCCACGGTTTTGATGTGATGGGGGAGTTTGAAGATACCCGCATCGTGGGCCAGGTGGACAACTAT
>NZ_LWFX01001515.1:0-1048 GCF_001635175.1 Alcanivorax sp. HI0083
GGAGCATAAAGAGATCTTCTTCCCTGCGAATGTCGGCAACGTACTGTTCATGCTGCGCGACTTTGCTGATGACCTCCCCGTAGGTGAGGCCATGAAGTGACTCAATGTCATTTTGAGCAAAATTGATACCAGGCTCTTCAGGATCCTGCGGGAGTTCATACTGTTCTGTATAGAACTGGTACTGGCGTTTGAACTGCTCCTCTTCTTTACCATCCAAAGTCTCTAAAATCCCGTTGTACGAGACCCGGATCATGTTGTCATTCGAAGCATCAAATGTTTCACCGCAGCCGGTCATGAATGCTGCGAATAATAGAGTGATGATCAGTTTGTTAATCATTGTTCAATACCTTGCGTGTCAGAGTTCGTGTTAGATCATTGGCAATGGAGTTCGAGGCTGCTGTCGTGGGTTCCGGTAAATGCATGACGGAGATCTCTGTTTTCGTATGCATAACCGACCGAGAGTCTCATCTGCCGGTCGCCATAGGTGCTTTCATGGTGTTTTTCATCTGTTGGCTTTTTAAGCCCGACCCCACCCTCAATCAGAACGAAGGTGCCGTTTTCGGCGACAGACCAGCGGAAGAACTCATAGGCTGAGGCGACATTAAACCCAGACAAGATCTGGTTAACTTTGGATAGAGTGGTTTTGTTGTTGGCTATTTTGTTCTTTTCCCACCGGTCAAGCTCTTCCAGCCTCGCTGTCTTCTCATCGGCTTTTTTTGAGTGATATTTGATGAGCCTTTTTGTTCGATCTGATTCGGCAGACTCAACTTCTGATTTGAGATGATCGATAGAATCCAGCTCTTCTTGGCGCTCTTTCTTGAGTCTTGCCCTGAAGGGGTTGGGGGAGGTGTCGTTTAGGGATTCCTCGCATTTTTCAGCCAGAGCAACCAGTCTTTTATGGTAGTAGTCGTTGACGCCTACAATCTCGCAGCGGTACTCGACTAGATCTCTTCCACGGTTATCTTGAACCATTTGCCAGCTGGTGCTTTCGCACATGGACCGGTTGTCAAAGGTTTCACCGATCTTGAATTCTGGGTGGGCGTCGAAT
>NZ_LWFX01001516.1:0-1212 GCF_001635175.1 Alcanivorax sp. HI0083
GCCCATGTGGCAGACATGCAGGTGGATGCGGACCTGGTGGTGTTGGCGGCGGGGGCCATTCACAGCCCGCTGATCATGCAGCGTAGCGGAGTTGAAGACCGCAGCGGGCAACTGGGCCGTAATTTGTCCATTCAGCCGTTCACCCAGGTGATGGGGAAATTCAAGGAGCCGCTTTACGGTTTCCGCGGTGCCCTGGTCGGGGTGCAGGTGGATGAGTTCACTCGCTCCGACGGCTACACCATTTTCTCGGGGCTGGCTGAGCCGGAGTCCCTCATGGCACAAGGCGATATGAAGGCCGGTAAGGCGCATATCGATTTCATGAAGGACTACAAATACTATGCTGGGGTGAACGCCTTCAGTACCGATCAGGGGCGCGGTTATGTGCAGTGGGACGGTGACGCCTATACCGGCGGCAAGACCATCCACTGGAATCCCAATCGTGAAGAGTTTGAAAACATGAAAGCGTCAGCGGCGCTGGCTGCGCGAATCTTCTTTTCCGGTGGCGCCGAGAAAGTGTTCATGCCCACCTTCCAGAGCCTGGAAGTGGATTCCGTCTTCAGTCTCGATGAAAAACTGGCGGAAGTGGATTATGGCATCAAGGGCATGTACACCTTCCGCTCTAACAGTTTTAGCCCCCATGGAACATGCCGTATGGGCGCTGACAGCTATGAATCTGTGGTGGCGCCCAACGGCGAAGTCCATGGTACTGCAGGGTTGTTCGTGGCGGATGCCAGCCTGATTCCCGAGCCCATGAGCGCGCCGCCCCAGTGGACAGTGCAAGCACTGGCCAAATACGTCAGTGATCAGATCAATGCCAAGGCAAGCAGTTATTTTATTGGTTGATTGGTAGACAAGAGCAGAATGAAAACGCGCCCGAGGGCGCGTTTTTTTATGGCTCATGTGATGGTTTCCAGGAAAAAACGCCACCCTGGATTCGATCAAGAGTGACTAGAACGTGGGCGTCTCCTGCTGACAGGGTCAGAGGCGGTGCGGGACAGGGCAAGACACTCATCAGGGGCCGAGAGCGCGCTATTGAGCGAAGGGCCGCTTATTGATAAACAGATACATTTTTGACGTGAAACCCGTGGGGATTGGCGCCTATGCCCATCGTCACTTGTGCTAGCATAAAATCACATTCCAAATTTCGATGGAGAGACACCATGGTGGGGTTTGAATTTGCCACCACGCACCGCGTGCTGGTGGAAGCGGGTG
>NZ_LWFX01001517.1:0-1172 GCF_001635175.1 Alcanivorax sp. HI0083
CGCTCACCATGGCCAACTATGCACAGTATGCACAACAGGCCCAGATGCAGCAGATGGATTATTCTGAATACTGATCGCTCGTTACATGCTGAGTGAAGCATGTTGCAGCCGCAGAGCGGCACAAAAAAGGGGCTCCGAAGAGCCCCTTTTTTTATTACCCGACCTGAGCCTTACGGCAGCAGGTGAGAAACGGCGTCACGTTCTTCCGCCAGTTCCTGCTCGGTAGCTTGCATCTTGCCACGGGAGAAGTCGTTGACTTCCAGGCCCTGAACGATAGTCCAGTCGCCGTCTTTGCAGGTGCAGGGGAAGGAGTAGATCAGGCCTTCCTGGATGCCGTAGGAACCATCGCTGTAGATACCCATGGAAACCCAGTCACCTTCGTCGGTACCCAGTGCCCAGGAACGCATGTGGTCCACAGCGGCGTTGGCAGCTGAGGCAGCAGAGGAAGCGCCACGGGCCTTGATGATGGCCGCACCACGCTGTTGCACAGTCGGGATGTAGTCGTTTTCGTACCAGTCTTGCTCAACCTGATCGATGGCCACTTTGCCATCCACTTCGCAGTGGTGCAGATCAGGGTACTGGGTGGAAGAGTGGTTGCCCCAGATGAGCATTTTCTTCACGTCATTGACGGTTTTGCCCAGCTTGTTGGCCAGCTGCGCCATGGCACGGTTGTGGTCCAGGCGGGTCATGGCAGTAAACTGACGGGGATCGATGTCCGGCGCATTGCGCTGGGCGATCAGGGCGTTGGTGTTGGCCGGGTTACCGACAACCAGGACTTTGATGCCTTTGCTGGCATTGTCGTTGATGGCTTTACCCTGGGCGGAGAAGATGGCTGCGTTAGCTTCCAGCAGGTCTTTACGCTCCATGCCCGGACCACGCGGACGAGCACCAACCAGCAGCGCGTAATCGGCGTCTTTGAAGGCCACGTTGGCATCGTCGGTACCGGTAATGCCGGCAACCAGCGGGAATGCGCAATCTTCCAGCTCCATGATGACCCCGTTCAGGGCTTCCAGAGCAGGGGTGATTTCGAGCAGCTGCAGAATAACGGGCTGATCTTTGCCGAGCATATCGCCGGAAGCGATGCGGAACAGTAGGGAATAGCTGATTTGGCCAGCGGCGCCGGTGACGGCTACGCGTACGGGTGCTTTCATGAACAATCTCCTAGCTTTAAT
>NZ_LWFX01001518.1:0-1574 GCF_001635175.1 Alcanivorax sp. HI0083
GGAATGGGGCCAAGTACTGCTTTGTATAGACTTGGAAACGGCCTGATGATTACTTTGGACGTAAAAATGCAAGGGCCATTCCGTGGATGCATGCTGCGTGACCTGGCGGATACGGGGCAGGCAGAAAAAGTCGGTTGCCTGTGGTTGTTGGCAATGGGATGGTGAACGGTAAAGGAACTCTTTACGTGATGATTTGACCGGCTGTTTAAGGGAGCGTTCTCATGGTTAGCCAGCACAAGCATGCCGAAAATAATGAACACACCGGTAATGATGTGGATGTCCTGATAATCGGTGCAGGGCTGTCGGGTATCGGCATGGCCTGTCATCTTGGCAAGGATTGCCCGGACCAGCGTTTTGCTATTGTTGAGCGGCGCAAGGCCATGGGAGGAACCTGGGATCTGTTCCGTTATCCGGGGATTCGTTCCGATTCTGATATGTTCAGTTTTGGCTATGGTTTTCGTCCCTGGAATGAATTGAAAGTGTTGGCCGACGGGCCCTCCATTCGTCATTATATTCATGAAACGGCGGACGCCTTTGGGGTCACAGAGCATATCCGCTATGGCCTGAAAACTACCTCGGCGGACTGGTCGGAAAAGGATCAGCGCTGGACAGTGACAGTAACCCATGAAGATAGTGGAGAAACCGAGACGTTCACCGCCCGGTTTATGGTTGGCTGCACCGGTTATTACAATTACGACAAGGGCTATTTACCTGATTTTCCAGGCATGGATCGCTTCAAGGGGCGCTGTGTCCATCCTCAACAATGGCCGGAGGATCTGGATTACAAGGATAAAAAAGTGGTGGTGATTGGTAGTGGTGCCACGGCCGTTACACTGGTTCCCTCCATGGCGGAGGAAACCGCTCATATCACCATGCTGCAGCGTTCACCTTCCTATATTTTTTCCATTCCCGGCCATGACAAATTATCCGAACTGCTGGATGCGGTGCTGCCTTCGGACTGGGTGTTTGGTATGGCACGGTGGCGCAATATCAAGCTGCAGCGCCTGATTTATAAAGCGTCAAAAAAATACCCGAAATTTATGCGCAAACTGCTGTTGTCCAACGTCAAGCGGCATGTGGGCGATGGCGTGGATATGGCCCATTTCAGCCCTTCTTATATGCCCTGGGACGAGCGCCTGTGCGCGGTGCCGGATGCGGATCTGTTCAAGGACCTGCGCGATGGCAAGGCGACCATTGTCACCGATCATATCGAGACCTTTACGGAAAATGGCATCCTGTTGAAATCCGGGCGGGAGCTGGAAGCGGACATTATTGTTACCGCCACCGGGCTGAATCTTCAGGTGCTTGGCGGCATGACGTTATCGGTTGATGGTGCGCCGCTGGATGTGAGTCAGCGCATGACTTACAAAGGCGTGCTGATGGAGGGAGTGCCCAACATGGCCTGGGTGTTCGGGTATACCAATGCGTCCTGGACGCTCAAGGCCGATCTGGCTGCTGCCTACGTGTGCCGGCTGCTCAATTATCTGCAAGAAAACCGGCTTGCTGTGGTGACGCCCCGGGCCGAATGCGCGCAATCGCAGCAGGACCATTCCATCATGGATGCGCTGGGGTCC
>NZ_LWFX01001519.1:0-4159 GCF_001635175.1 Alcanivorax sp. HI0083
TGGAGATGGACGGCATGCGCTCGCGCTTGCGATCACCCATGCGCATGACGGAACCCTTGCCGAATTGGCGCTCAATCTGTGACAGCGCAGCGGACAGCGCCTTACCTTTATCGCTCATTGTGACCCCTCTCCGTTTTCGGCGCGTCATTCATTGACGCCAACCGTATCTGATCTGTCTCATCTGACCTTTCGGCCAGTGCTGGCAATATGGACAGTATTATGAACAGCATTGGCTATCCATTGCAACCTCACATATTGATGCTGTGCCAGCCCCACCTCGATGAGACTGAAATGAATAGCCCGATTGTGGCTACTTGAGGCGGGCATTCAAGCCCAAGATGGCTTCCAGGATGGTCTGCTGACGGACGGCATCGCGATCACCGTCGAAGTGGAAACAGCGGGCTTCGGCGTAGCCCAGCTTCTGCCCCCAGGCAATCCAGACCGTGCCCACCGGCTTGTCCGGCGTGCCGCCATCCGGCCCGGCAATACCGGTGACCGCGACAGAGACATGGGCCCGGGAATGGGTAATGGCTCCCCGCGCCATTTCCAGGGCCGTTTCTTCGCTGACCGCTCCCACCGAGGCCAGGGTCGAGGCCTGCACACCCAGCATCTCCTCCTTGGCTTCGTTGGAATAGGTCACAAAACCCCGGTCAAACCACGTTGACGCCCCGGACAGCCCCGTCAGCGCCTGGGCAATGCCCCCACCGGTACAGGATTCCGCCGTCGCCAGAATCAAACGCTGTTTTTGCAGGGCAGAGGCCAGTGCGACAGCGGCGGCAAGGATGTCGTTATCCAACACAGGGGTATGCTCCGTTGCAGATGTTGCCGGCAATGTAAGCCGGGACGATGTAATCAGCCCAGATCCACGTTGTGATACACGTTCTGCACGTCGTCCAGATCATTCAGCATGGCCATGAATTTGTCGAACAGCTCCATGTCTTCGGCGCTGATGGTAGTGTAACTCTGCGGGACAAACTGGATTTCATCCACCTCGAATTCCAGCTCGCCGAAAGCCTCCGTCAACGCCTGCTTGGCCTTGAAATATTCGGTATTCGGGGTAAACACCGTCAGGGTGCCGTTGTCATCTTCGATCTCACTGACGTCCACATCGGCCTCCATCAGCGCTTCCAGCACCGCGTCTTCGTCCGCATGGGCAAAAACGAAGATGGCCACGTGATCGAACATGTGGCTCACCGTACCCTGGGTGCCGATCTTGCATTTGGTCTTGGTGAAGGCCATGCGCACATCACCAAAGGTGCGGTTCGGGTTGTCCGTCAGGCATTCGATCAGCGCCATGCAACCACCCGGGCCGTAGCCTTCATAGCGGGCCGGAGAATAATCCTCGCCACCCCCGCCTTTGGCTTTCTCAATGGCCTTGTCGATCACATGACCGGGCACCTGGTCTTTTTTGGCACGTTCAATCAGGCTGCGCAGCGCCAGATTCGCCGTAGGGTCCAGGCCGCCGGATTTCGCACTGACATAAATTTCCCGACCATAACGGCTGTATACCTTGGCTTTCATATCCGAGGTTTTCGCCATGGACTCTTTACGGTTTTGATAGGCGCGGCCCATACGAATCTTGCTCCAGAGAGATTGGTTGCCGGGTATTTTAGGGGAAGATGATGGTAAGAAGAACAAGGGAGGGAGCAAGAAAGCAGCGCACAGACCACAAGCGCACCTTTATCTGGCAGGGCAAGCGCGATGGGTGGGCACTGGACCCGGCAATTACTTGCCCATCCTCAAGTCATTTCCGCTATCCTCCGCTCCGCATAAATAAAATAGACAAGGACTTCATCGTGCACACCCTTTATCACATTGCGTTGGCAGCGCCTCTTCTCCTTACCCCATTAGCACAAGCTTCCAATACCTTCGATTACGTCGACATTGGCTACTCCAGACAGAACACAGACTACTCCGGTTTTGGCGACAGCAGCTCCGGCACCGTAAAGGCCAGTGTCTCAGCCTTTAAATGGTTCCACGCCCGCGGTCGTTACCATGCGGGTAATGTCCGATTGCCAGAAGAAAACGCACAGCAAGAATCCTGGTCAGTAATTGGCTTGGGGGTTCACTATCCATTCAACGCCAAAACGTCCATTTTCGCCGGCTCAGACCACAACAAACTTGAGCTGCAAAATGGTTCTACCGAACGCGGTTGGTACCACCACATCGGGCTCAGACACGAATTCAACGATAAATGGCAGATCGGCCTCGAAATCGGCGAATCCGATGTGCTATTTCGGGATACCGCCTCGCTTATCGAAGGTATTTATAAAGTCACCCAGCAAGTTGGGCTATCTGCCACCCTGCGCGATTACGATGATCTGGATTTGACTGAATACGAGGTTGGCGTGCGCTGGTTCTTCCGGGACTAAAAGCTTCAAGGCCTGCATCACTGCTGAGTGGCGCCTGCTGCCATAAGCGGCCACTCAGCCGCAAGCGCTGCAGGCGAAATCCCGACCCGCAGCAAACGGTTAGCGAATCAACTTTCCAGTTCAACCAGCGACTCTTCAAAGTAATCCAGAAAGCGCTGGATATGCGGCAGTGTATCGCGGCAACCGATAACACCGAACTCCAGGCTGTCCTTGTAGCTCACCACGGTGATGTTCAGCGCATAGCCATGCAGTACCAACGACACAGGGTAAGAAGCCAACATTTCAGCGCCGTTGAGATACAGCGGATCTTTGGGCCCTGGCACATTGGAAATCACCAGATTGAACATGGGGCTTACCCGCCCGGACAGGCCCGTCACCTGGCCAAGCGACAACGGCACATTGGTGAGTACGGTATAGACATCGATCTCGGATTTCTGCATATCGCCAAGCCGGGACTTCACCCCTTTCATGGAATCCTGAATCGCTGCCAGCCGCTTCAGCGGCTCGGCGATATGCGTTCCCAGGCTGACCTGCACGGTGGTGATCGCATTACCACCGTCGCCCGCCTGGTCCGCACTGCGCAACGACACCGGCACCTGAGCCACCAGCGGCTGGTCCGGTAACGCGTCCTGGCTCAACAGGTAACGCCGCAGGGCCCCGCCACACATGGCCAGAAAAATATCATTGACGGTACCGCCATGCTGTTTGGCCGCTGCCTTGATGCGTGGCAGAGACCAGGACTGGGCAGCAAAGCGTCGGGCGCCGGTCACTCGCCGGTTGAGCTGGGTTTTCGGCGCCCGATAAATCGTTTTCACATTGCCATCTTTGGGCTGGCGCAACAGGTCTACCAGCTGGCCACTGCCCCGGCGCAGGTTATTCACCGTGCCTTTCATACCCGTATTTGCCGCAGGGGCGCCGCTGCTCTTTCTCGGCTTCTTCTCCGCATCCCATTCACCGGACCAGGGTACCGGCAAGCGGTCTTTGGCACTGGTGGCCAACCGCGATTGCATCAGGTACATACCCGCCACCCCGTCCACCATGGAATGGTGCATCTTGGTATAAAGGGCAAAGCGGTTGCCTTCCAGCCCTTCGATCAGGTAGCTCTCCCAGAGTGGGCGGCTGGGATCCAGACGCTGGGCGTGCAGCCGCGACACCAGCGCCAGCAGCTCGCGCACCCGCCCCGGGCGCGGCAAAGCGGAATGGCGCACGTGGTAATCGATATCAAAAGTCTTGTCTTCCACCCAGGCGGCGTCCATGCGCATGGGCAAGTGCGACTGGATTTTCTGGTTAAAGGGACGACAGATTCCATTCACCTCCACCAGATAGCGATAGATGCCTTCCATGTAATCCGCAGGCGCGTCCTCCGGAATGGCGAACAACGCCAGCCCACCCACATGCATGGGGGTCTCGCGGGTTTCCATCATCAGCCAGCCGGAATCCATAATGGACAGTTTACGGGCCATGCTTCCTGCTCCTTATTGTTATTCGTGCGCTCACAGCTAACCGCGCTTAAACACGCAGCCACAAACACCCTATCATCCGGTTTTTTCGTGGCAGAGCATTACCAGATTGGTTGCGTTTGGTTATCAACGGTCAATTGGGAGGATCGGTGGCGGGATTGGGGGGCCTACCTAGCTTGATCCGCCGGCACCAGCACCATGGCATGCATGTCCGCGAAACGCGCAGCATCCGTGCCCTGAAGCTTATTGTACTTAATGATTGATTGCAGGGACTTCACATACGCCGGCCCGCGTTCGGAGTATCTATCAAGGGTAGCGGCCGCATCG
>NZ_LWFX01001520.1:0-1470 GCF_001635175.1 Alcanivorax sp. HI0083
ACCTCAATTCTGGTGTCCACGGAAAACGGCAGCCGGAAGGAACTGCGCACGCTGGTGCGGGAAATGGAAGATGAGCTGCTGGCGCTGGGCGCCGGCAAAGTGGAATTCATCGGCCTGCCGGAAGAAGAAATGGCCATCCAGGTGCCCACCAGCACCCTGCACGATCTGGGCATGACCCTGGGGCAGATCGGCGACAAGGTTCGCAGCTTCAGCCAGGACACCCCCGCCGGCACCGTGGGCCGTGACGACGCCGCCAAACAACTGCGGGCACTGGGCCAGCGCCGTGACGAAAGGGCGTTTGCCGAATTGCCCCTGATCACCACTGCCGACGGCCAGCAGCTGAGCCTGGGCGACGTGGCCATCATCGAACGACGCCCCCGGGATGATCAGGCCACGCTCACCTTCGAAGGCAAACCTGCCATCGAACTGCAGGTGATGCGCGGCGAAGATGACGACATGCTGGACCTGGCAAAATAGGTCCGTGCATGGGGCGCCGAGCACAAAGATTCGCTGCCCGCCGGCGTCAAAATGACGTTCTATTTCGAAGCCTGGAAGCACGTGCAGGAACGTATTTCCACCCTGCTGTGGAACGGTATTTCCGGGCTGGTGCTGGTGGTACTGACCCTCTACTTCTTTCTTAACTCCCGGGTGGCCAGGTGGGTCACGATTGGTATTCCCGTGTCGTTCATGGCCACCCTCGGAATACTCTGGGTGTTCGGCGGCACCATCAACATGATCAGCCTGTTCGGCCTGATTCTGGCCCTGGGCCTGATCGTGGACGACGCCATCGTGGTGGGCGAAGACACCCTCACCCATCTGCAGCAGGGCGAATCCGCCCAGCGCGCGGCCCTGGGGGGTGCGCGGCGCATGTTCTGGCCAGTGGTGGCATCGTCCACCACCACCATCGCCGCCTTCCTGCCGCTGGGCATGATGGGCGGCGCCATGGGCAAGATCGCTTTCGACATTCCCTTCGTGATGATCTGTGTGATCCTCGCCTCCCTGATGGAATGTTTTCTGGTGCTGCCCGGCCACCTGCACCACAGTTTTCGCGGCATTGAGGTCAAGGCCAGTGGCCTGCGCGAACGCATCGACGCCGGTTTCAATCGTTTCCGGGATGAGCGCTTCCGCCCCCTGGTGGAATGGTCCATCGACCACCGCAAACTGGTCAGCGTGTCGGCCGTCTGCGCCTTTATTGTCGCCCTGTCACTGGTGGCCACCGGCTGGCTCAAGTTCACCTTCTTCCCACCGGTGGATGGCGACCAGCTGCGTGCCGTGGTGGAGTTTTCCTCCGGCACCGACAAACAACAGGTGGACAACTTCCTGGCCGAGCTGGAACACACCCTGGAAGAAACCAACGAGGAACTGGGCGGGCATCTGGTCCACACCATCATCAGCCACCACGGCGCCGCCGCCGGCTTCCCCAATATCGGCGGGCGCCAGGACAAGTTCGGTGATGAATACGGCACCCTG
>NZ_LWFX01001521.1:0-513 GCF_001635175.1 Alcanivorax sp. HI0083
TGGGGCAGATCGGCGACAAGGTTCGCAGCTTCAGCCAGGACACCCCCGCCGGCACCGTGGGCCGTGACGACGCCGCCAAACAACTGCGGGCACTGGGCCAGCGCCGTGACGAAAGGGCGTTTGCCGAATTGCCCCTGATCACCACTGCCGACGGCCAGCAGCTGAGCCTGGGCGACGTGGCCATCATCGAACGACGCCCCCGGGATGATCAGGCCACGCTCACCTTCGAAGGCAAACCTGCCATCGAACTGCAGGTGATGCGCGGCGAAGATGACGACATGCTGGACCTGGCAAAAAAGGTCCGTGCATGGGGCGCCGAGCACAAAGATTCGCTGCCCGCCGGCGTCAAAATGACGTTCTATTTCGAAGCCTGGAAGCACGTGCAGGAACGTATTTCCACCCTGCTGTGGAACGGTATTTCCGGGCTGGTGCTGGTGGTACTGACCCTCTACTTCTTTCTTAACTCCCGGGTGGCCAGGTGGGTCACGATTGGTATTCCCGTGTCGTTCATGG
>NZ_LWFX01001522.1:0-3936 GCF_001635175.1 Alcanivorax sp. HI0083
AACCCAATGTCGGTGGTTTGGTTGGTGTAGAGCGTTTCCGGCAGATCCAGCTCGATTTTCAGCCGGTTGGGCTTGATCGCTTCCACCCGAATCGGGGTATCAAAATAACGCTGACCCAGCCGGGCCACCGCACGCCAGTTCCCGGTGGGCGCGTCCTCTTCTGTGTGTAGTGTGAAGGCATAAAAATCGCCCACCGGCTTGTCCAGGGTATAGCTCTTCACCTTGTTACCACGGGGATCAAACCAGTCCAGCATCAGTGGGTGGCCGTCGGGGATGGTGTTGTCCTGGTCTTCCAGAATAAAGGTCAGGTGAATGTCATCACCGGGGCGCCACACGTCCCGCTCGCCGTAGAAGAAGCCTTTCAGTCCATCGCGTACTTGCTGGCCACCGGTGTTGAACTGGTTGGTGGGCAGGGCCCGGTTGCGGGCCAGTTTCAGGTAGCCGTTGTCCCGGTCCTTGACCGCTTCCAGGTAATACGCGGATCCGTCCAGTGAGAGGCTGGCCATGCCCTCGGCATCGGTAAGCCCCATGCCGACCTGCTGCAGCTGGTAGTTATAGGCCTTGAGCACCACGTCTTCGGCGGGGGTGTTGCTGTCCAGCTCGGTGGCCACCACCAGCAGGGTATCGTTCTGGCCGCGTTTGGCGATCAGACCCAGGTTGGAGGCCAGGAAAGCGCGGGTACTGCTGGCCAGGTCGTTGTACTGGTAGTAACTGTCGGAGCAGGGATTGTCTTTTTCGTACCAGCTCAGGTAGCCCGCATCCGCATAATAATTCTGATAAACATCAGAACGATCCTCATCCTGCCCAGGGCCTTCGTAGCTGTCCGGCAAGGTGGTTTTTTTCTTCAGGGCACCATCGGGGCAACTGTAGCTGATATCGTCGCCGTCGATGATCAGGGAGAGATGCACCAGACCATTGGGATGCTTGGCCATCAGCTCGGTAAGGTCCAGCTGGTAGCGTTGCCAGCCATCACTATTACCCGGCAGGGTCAGGGTTTTCTGCCACAGGTAGCGGCCGCTGCGTGAATCCATGTCGGCTTCATTCAGTTCGCTGCCTTGCAGATACCGGCCGATGTTGTCATCGAATACCCGGAACGCCTGCACTTTCACCGAGTGCACGCCCACCGCTTCAAACGGTACGCTGAGTTGTTTGCCATCGGGCAGGATGGTGCCGTCGCCGACAAAACGCACCCCTGGCTTGCTGGTCATCAGGGTAACGGTTTTTTCCAGCTTGTCCGTCAGACGACCCTGGCTGGCGGAGCGCAGGCTGCCGTCAATCACCAGCTTCACATCGTCTTCCAGCTCATCCTGCGGATAAATGCGCAGGGTGCTGCCATCCACTTCCACGCGGGGCGCCTTGCCATTCAACGTGACCAGCCCTTTCAGGTTCTGGGTCGCTTTCAGGGCCTCGGAAAAATTCACCTGGACGTGGGGTTTGGGATAACTGACCGCCCGCACATTGGTTACCGCGAAGTTTTTCAGTGCCGGCACCGTGTAGTGACGGTTGCCCTGGTTGTTCACGCCAAGGGGCGCCGCATCCCAGCGCAGTGATACATCACTGGCCTGCTGTTCGCGCACAATCCCGCTCACCGAAAAATCATGGCGCAGGCCGGCACTGTCATGCTGCCAGTTAATCGTCAGGGTCTTGTCGTTCTGGCGGGCATCCAGTACCGCCTCTACGTGAGCCTGGTCCGACAGATCGCGAGTCTCCAGACTGCCGCGCAGTACCATTTCGCCGCCATCGTCCGTGGGCAACAGGGACTCCACCGTCAGGCTCAGCTGCTGACGCAGCACCTGCAGGGAGAACTCAGCGGGACTCAAGGCGTCATCCACATTGCCCAGCCCCTGGGCGTACAGCACCAGGGTCAACGACTCCCCGCCGGGTAACGGCTCGGCGGGGCGAATTTCCAGCCGGTCTTCGGCGGTAAACACCGCCGTGACAGCCCGCTCCGGCAATAGCCGCGCGACCCCGGATTGAGGTTTGTCGAGTTGATCAGGAGTCACCACCGGGTGATTAAAGCGCACAACCAGTGGCGCCCGGGCACTGATGGTACCGGCCGGCAGGGCTGCCAGATGGGTTTGCCAGCGATCATCCAGAGGGGATACCTTCTGGTCAGCGTCGTTTTTCTCTGCGGCAACGCTGTTGCCCTCCTCGTTGCGGCTGGCATCACCCGCATCATCACAGGCTGCGATCAACAGCACAGTCCACAACATCAAGAGACGAAAAAACGACAAACCCCGACTTGGCATGAGACTCTTCCACGGCAAAATGATTAACGTGGGCAACATACCACAGACATGGGACAGGCGTGCGGCAACAATCACCATTCCATGCTCAATCTGGCGGCAAGAGCGACGCACGCCATAAACCCGTTTCAAGGAAGAATCCGGTGATAAAAACAAAAAACGGAGTCCTGATAATCATCACTATTGCCCTGATGATTTTCACTCTCTGGTGGCTGATACCCGGCAACAGCGATGACGCCCGCTGGGAGGATTATCTGTCACGGCTGGCTCGATTGTCAGGGCAAGCGGTTCCGGAACGGGCCCCGCTACCGGTGCTGGTCTATCCGGGTAACCGGGAACTGCAGCAACCGATTCCGGAGCAGCGGGTCAATCTGCTTGAGTACCTGGAGCTGCGCCACTGCAACCTGATGACGTTGATCAGCGAGCGCAATAGCATATTGGGCAAGTTGCAAGCCGACTCCCTGCGTTTAAAACATGAAGTCACCTTTATCCGGCGTGCTCGCCTGTGTCTGGCAAACGGCAAGCTGGATAATGCCGAGCTGATCGCTCTGCTGGAACAGGTGGTAGCGGAGAAGCAGGCAGCACTACCGGCCCTCTACTGGAACGCACTGGTCGCCAGTGAGGAATTCCGCCAGTTTTTCAGCCAGTCCCCATCCGCGCTGGCCGGAGACAGCCAGGCCGCTCTGCTGAGCTTGACGCAACTGGCCCAGTCGCCTGTTGAGAACGAGGCCATGCCAAGCCCGGAGCAACTGTTCGGGCTGGAAGCCCGGCTACAGCAAATCGCCCACAGCCAGGTGGGCGGGCAGTTGCTGCGGCGGCTGGCACTGGCTCTGCGAGAGCTGGAGCGCGGCAATGCCTTGCTCGAAAGCATTGATCCGGTAGCGCTCTGCCCCAAAGGACGGCCCACGCGGGCCCGAAAACTGCGCAATGTGCTGGACAATATCTGGGGCAGCCGGGTGCAACAGGCTCTGGCGGACGCACAACGCCAGCGCCAGCAACTGGCCAGCGCCCTGGCCAAGATAGACCAACTAATCAGCCCCACACCCCCAGCCTTCACTCAGTGGTTGGCGCATTATTTTTCTGATAAAGGCCTGCAAAGCCAGTTAAACCGCGCACTTAAGCACCATGTCTCGCTCTGGCAGGAGCGCCTGCGGCAATGCGATCTGATGCCCGGTGGCGCGCAAAAGCTGGACGATAGTGCAAATATTGACCTAGAAGGCTAAACAAAAAGTCTACAAAGCGAATGCTTGCGAGAACAGTTGTCCACATACTTCCGGGTGTCGGTGAGTCCCATTCACCGGCTCCGGAGTTTTACTCCGTGATAGCTCTCCCGAGCCAAACTATTCACGGCGCCTTTTGGCGCCGTTTTTTTTTGCCGCTCTGCGGCCGCGACACGCTTCACGCAGCATGCAACACGCTTTCCATAAAACCGCTGCAGGGGTACCTCTTGAGGTGCGCACCCAAACGCCCGGTAGATACCGTCTCTCCCAATGAACCACAACCCCTCTCAAACGGGCTGTGGTTCATATTCTTTCTGGTGCGCCAGCACGCCGTAAGCGATGTGCACCAGTTTTCTCATGGCCGCGCCCAGCGCTGACATCTTTCGTTTGCCTGCAGCACACAGCCGTTGATATTGGCGCCGAATGCTGGGGTTATGCCGCATCGCCACAACGGCACCCATGTATAACTT
>NZ_LWFX01001523.1:0-311 GCF_001635175.1 Alcanivorax sp. HI0083
GCCACTGACAAGGTGCTGGAAGTGTATAAATCCCCCACCTGTGGCTGCTGCGGCGCCTGGGTGGAACACATGGAAGCCAACGGCTACGCGGTCAAGGTGCATGAGCAACAGAACCTGCAATCCATCAAGGAAAAAGCCGGCATTCTGCCCGGCCAGGGTTCCTGCCATACCGCCTTTATCGACGGCTACGCCATCGAAGGGCACGTGCCCGCAGCCGATGTGGATCGCCTGCTGGAAGAACGCCCGGATGCCCGCGGCCTCACCGTCCCCGGCATGCCGGTGGGCTCACCCGGCATGGAAATGGGCGACCG
>NZ_LWFX01001524.1:0-865 GCF_001635175.1 Alcanivorax sp. HI0083
CTCCAGCCAGTACGACATCAGCTTTGCCTTTGAAGATGTCTCCATCGTCACGGTGACCCCGGGCAACTGGTTTAACGCGGCCATGCCGGCCAACTACCTGAATGGTCCGTTCATGCCGGGTCATTCCGGTTTCAAGAACGGCGACGATGCCTATTACTTTGGCAAGGGCGGCAACCTGGCACGTATCGTTTCACAAATGATTGTCGGTTATCGGCCAACCATCACCATCAATGCCGGTTCCGAGTTTGCCCAGCAAGTGACCGAAACCATCAAGGGTGAAGGTGGCTTCTTCATCGGACCGTTTGAGTTTGGTGGTGCCGGGGGTTCCGACAGCGATAAAGGCACGGTGAAAGTGGATGGCGAAACCATTACCTGCACCTCCAGCAGTAACTGGGGCACGGTGATTGGCCTGGGCACTAACTGGGTGGTTAACCCCCGCTAGGAGCTGACTATGTTACAGGTAGAACGTATGGGCGATGTCCGCAACGCCTATGGCAACATGAATGGAAACCAGGAGCGTGATGCCCGGCTTGCCATTAATGCCATCGACTTTGCCGATGTCTGGCGCGGTGCCGGTACTATCGTTAATCAGGGGCTGGTCAGGCTGGATGTGCAGGGCCGCACTGCGGCCGGCGAACAGAACCTTCAGGTCCAGATCAATGGCGTGAACGGTAACAGTACGGTGGCTGCCGCACTGATCGCCGAGAGCGTGCAGGATGCCAGTATCGAGGCGCAGCGGGTGTATGCTGTGCGCAAGATAAAGGACGCCCTGTTCAGCAGTATGAACGATAGCCATATTTACCGCGTAACGGGGACACCCACCTAGCGCAGACCTGAAAAATTGTACTTTGGTAACGGCTTGGCC
>NZ_LWFX01001525.1:0-1388 GCF_001635175.1 Alcanivorax sp. HI0083
AAAAAACCTCACTGGGAGGGGATGTGGTCTTCACCATCACGCCCGATACTCACAAAACCGCCAAAGCCAACTCTAACTGCAGCGTTCTTAGCGACTTCTCGAATTCAGGCACAACGTTTACCGTCAAAAACGTCAGCGCCAACTGCTCGGTGACCTTCAGTTTCGAAACCATCGTGCATGATGTCACCGCCGAGGTGGTAGACGGCATGTTTGTGCCCATGTCGCCTGCCGATACTGCCGGGCAGGCCGACACCATCGCCCTTGATACCGCCAACCAGGCACTCTACGCGGCCAGCGGAAACGGTAGCAGCGGCAGCCTTCAGGTATATACCCTCGACGCAAACGGCGCCCTGACCGCCTCCGGCAGTCCGCTTTCTGCTCCTCTTTCTGACCGCTGCAACAATAGCTCAGACAATACGGCTCCCGGCCAGTGTCTTCTGGTCGGCAAGAAAGGCAATGCCGCCGATCATGTTTATGCCATCCTTGGCCAGAGCAGCGGACCGGTCATTCGGGTTTACGATGCCGCAGCGGGTAGTTTGACCCAGGTGGCAGATGTTGACCCGGCCACCAACATTGCCGATGCAGCAGGCGACCCCATCAGCATTATGGCGGTTAATAGCATTGTCCTGGACGGGGCGCACAACCGCCTGTTTGCTGCTGTCAACACGAAAGATGTCAGCGATCAGGAAGGCTCGGCTATATTAAGCTATGACATTAGTGCCAACGGGACATTCACGTTCAACCAAGGTGTACCGCTCAACAATACCGCCCGGCAACTGAATGGCATGGTGGTCGACGCAACCGGCGAGCACCTTTACGTCAGCTACGACGAGCCATCGCAAAGCCCCACAGTTTTGGACAAGGCCGGGGTATTTCATTTCACCGTTGAAGCAAGCACCGGGACTATCAATGGTGCATGGTCAGCATCATTTCTCAGCCAGAACAGCATCAAGACACAGGATCTTGCCCTGGTGCCAGGCGCCCAGAAGGCGTATCTCGTATACTCCTACAACGACTTCCCGTTTGGCAACCCGGTAAACGTCAGAGGCTACTCCATTGATGGCAACGGTGACTTTGCCAGCCTGTCGAACCCGACAATCCTGACCTATGAGGACACCCAGCGTGTCTCCCTGGATATCGCCGACAATGGCGAAGTGGCGTATTTGAAAGCGAAAAGAAACAGTGACTCAACCGCGCCAAGTGGCATCGCCATCTATTCAATCAACCCCGGCACAGCCAAGCTGAGCGGCAGGGCAACGGCAGCCACCTTTGCCAATAACGCCTACCACAGCATGGCCATTGATTACGACAACGGCCTCGCCTACGTAGCTGCTCCGGCAGACAACAAGATCGCGCAATACCAGGTAGGCACGGACCAGGGCTCTGTT